>JAICMD010000014.1 GCA_025929405.1 Mucilaginibacter sp.
CAACAGTTTGGCAGGCGTATATTACAGTAGAGTGGTCACGGCCGCCGAAGAAGTGGCCGATAGATTTTAATGAGCTTTTGGTATGTGCCTTGGCCAGGTACATAGATATTTGGCGGGCCTGTACAATCTCGCGCTTGCGGGTTTGTGATTTTACCATTTCAATAGGTACTTCAAAATACTCGCAAACCAGGTTTTGGATGTATTCCATTGAAATCTCTTTCGAAGAATTTTTTACAAAGTTCTTCAACATCTGTTTGGCCAGGTTTAAGTCGATCTCCTTACGGTTCAGGGTTGATTGTGCTAATAATGATACCATTGCGCCTTCCAGTTCGCGCACGTTGTTATCAATATTATGGGCCACATATTCAATAACCTCGTCATTAAGGTCAATACCATCCTGATAAGTTTTGTTTTTCAGGATAGCCATACGGGTTTCCAGATCAGGCACTTGTAAATCGGCTGATAATCCCCATTTAAACCTTGAAAGCAAACGTTCTTCCAGCCCTGCAAGGTCTTTAGGTGCTTTATCAGATGTGATAATTAACTGTTTGCCTGATTGATGCAGATGATTAAATATATGGAAGAAGAAATCCTGCGTTTTTTCCTTACCTGCAAAGTTGTGCACATCATCCATAATTAATACATCGATAGCCTGGTAAAAATTTACGAAGTCATTAATATTATTATGTTTAAGGGCGTCAACAAATTGCTGTGTAAATTTCTCGCACGATACATATAGCACCAGTTTATCAGGCAACGAACGTTTAATTTCGTTACCAATGGCTTGTGCCAGGTGGGTTTTACCTAAACCAACTCCGCCATATATCATTAAAGGGTTAAATGATGTGCCGCCCGGCTTTGCTGCCACGGCATAACCAGCCGAGCGGGCCAAACGGTTACAATCGCCCTCAACAAAACTTTCGAAAGTATAATTACGGTTAAGCTGCGGGTCAACATTCAACTTTTTTAGGCCCGGTATTACAAACGGATTTTTGATATCCTTATTTATTGAAATAGGGATAGGCATTGATTGATTTTTCGCTTCGGCACCGTTTCCGTTTGAAGGCATATTAGTAGTATATGGCTTACTTGATGACTGCTCAACAACTATATTATATTCTAAACGCCCATCGTCGCCCAATTGTTTTTTTATGGTTTTGCGCAACAGGCCAACATAGTGTTCTTCCAGCCATTCGTAAAAGAATAAACTTGGTACTTGTATGGTTAATACACTGCCATCGATGCGCAATGCTTTAATTGGCTCAAACCAGGTTTTAAAGCTTTGTGCAGGGATATTATCTTTTATGATTTGAAGACAGCTATTCCAAACGTTAGTACAAGTTTTTTCCATATAATTAAAATAATATCTTGATTATCAATCCCCAAATAAGCAATTTTTGAGGCTGCTACGGAACATCGAATATTCAGAAAAAAAGCGAATTAAAAAATATATTTTTCACTTTTTCTGAAAATAAATTTGCTGAAAATAGCATCCAATTGTTGTAAAATTTGATTGCAAATATTATATTTCGCGGGTAAGAAATCACAATATTGCCTTTCTAATACGTATGGGCATTTTTTATGCTGCCGTACTCAGCTAATATGTTCCAAAAAATATTTTCAATTAATAATACCACTTCTGTTATGCCAATAATAAAACAGTATTATTTTAATATTAGGAGCCATTTGCGTCAAAAATCACAACTCACAAAAGCATATTTGACCGGCGATGTACCTGCTTTTTGAAAAGAATATGCAAGCGTTTTAAAACGCTGATTGCTTTTGATGTACTTATTAGAGAATTTTTTTTCAGAAACGGCGTAAATAATTTCGCTTTTTGAGATAAATGTAGAGACGCAATACTTTGGGCATTTCTACACAATTTAGATGCGAAGTATCGCGTCTCTACGATAGCAGATCCGGTCTGCGTTGTTTGGTGCGCTCCACTGCCTGATCAAAACGCCATTTTTCTATTTCGGCAGCGTGGCCGCTTAATAATATATCGGGTACTTTATGTCCGTTCCAGTCGGCAGGGCGAGTATAAACCGGGGCATCCAGCAAGCCATCCTGAAAGGAATCAGATAATGCCGATGTCTCGTCAGATAATACGCCGGGTATTAGTCGCACTACGGCATCTACTAAAACAGCCGCAGGCAATTCTCCACCTGATAGCACGTAATCACCAATGGATATTTCGCGGGTAACAAACAGGTCACGTATGCGCTGGTCAATGCCCTTATAATGGCCGCAAAGTAAGATGATGTTTTTTTTGATAGAAAGCTGGTTGGCTATGGGTTGGTTAAGCGTCTCACCATCGGGCGACATAAATATAACCTCATCATATTCCCGCTCTGACTTTAAATAACCAATGCAGGCTGCAAAAGGCTCAATGGACATAACCATGCCGCTGCCGCCGCCATAAGGATAATCATCAACACTTTTTTGTTTATTGGTGGCATAGTCGCGCAGGTTATGTATATAAATTTCGGCAATGCCTTTTTTTTGCGCACGCTGTAAAATAGAATGCGCAAAAGGGCTTTCCAATAATCCGGGCAAAACGGTTACGATATCAAAACGCATTGGGCAAAGTTAGAGATTAGTTATCGGAGATTAGCGATTAGTTTATGGCACCTTTAAAATTTCCAATCGGGCGAAGCTGGTATTTGGCATTGTATCACCCATTGATGGCCAAAAGGATCTTTCAGCTCTCCCTGTCTGTAGCCATACTCATAATCAGTAACCGGCGACAGAATGACAGCACCTGCTGCTACTGCCCGGTTAAATAACGTATGTACATCAGCAGTAAACAAACCTATTACTACTGTGCTTGCATTAAAAGTATCGGGACTAACCTGCGTTTGGGTAGTCATTTCATGCAGATGAAACAAGGCGCCATCTATTACAAGCTCTGCTACGTGTATGCTTCCATCATCATTATTAAGTCGCCAATTTTCAACTGCTCCAAAAGCATTTTTATAAAAATCAATATTGGTTACCCCATTGTTAATGGTAAGCAGCGGTGCAAAGGCAGTTTTTGTTTCCATAATTTAATCCGTATCCTCTAAAATAAAAATTTCTTCAACGGATTTGCCAAACATGCGGCAATCTTTAGTGTTAATACCGGCAAAATATTTTAATCCAAATAAATATCCAATAAGCCATCAGGCAAATCAAGGTAAACTTCTCTACCTTCTACATCAATGCCTTTTATAAATGTTGTATTTAGCGGTACCAATACCTCTTTACCCTGATAGTTTAAGGAAGCCAGTATTTGCTGAGGATATTCTAAGATATCATTGATCTCACCCAATTCGCCATGCTGTTCATCAATGGCAACAAAGCCTTTCAAGTCTTTCAGCGTAAACTCTTCCTTCTTCTTTTTAGGTTTGAGTTTATTAGATAGATAGATATCTTTTTTTACAAGCGGCATTGCCTTTTCAATAGTATCAATATCTTCAAGGTAAAGGTAAGCCGAGTTTTTTTGCGGGTATTTTATGGATTGCACAAAAAAAGGAGCCAATTTACCGCCTATCTCTACAAATAAGGCATCAAAATCAATATCGGCAAGGTTCTCAAAATCAACATATAGTTGCATCTCGCCCTTCAGGCCTTTGGTTTTTAATATGGTGGCTACTTTAAAGCAGTCTTCAATTTTCATTATAATACCTCTCAAAATTAAAAAAGCGGAACGCCTGTAGGCTGCTCCGCTTTTTTGATAATGTTTTATTAAAATTATTCTGCGCTATCAGCAGGAGTTTCTTCAGCAGCAGCTTCTGCAACCGGAGCCTCTTCTGTTTCAGCAACAGGAGTTTCTTCTTCTACAACTTCCTCAACAGCAGGCGTGTTTTTAGCAGCAATTGCAGCAGCTTTTGCATCTTTTTTAGCAGCCTCAGCAGTTAAAGCAGCTTTACGGGCAGCCTCTTTTGCAGAAGAAAGGTCTGATTTTTTACCGCTTATTTTAGCTTGTTTCTGCTCAACCCATTCGGCAAATTTAGCGTCTGCCTGCTCTTGAGTTAATGCACCTTTTTTAACACCGCCTTGTAAATGTTTTTTGTATAATAAGCCATTATATGATAATATAGCACGGCAGGTATCGGTTGGCTGCGCACCATTGTTTATCCAGCTAAAAGCTTTATCAAAATTAATATCAATAGTAGCAGGATTAGTGTTTGGGTTGTATGAACCTAAACGCTCAATAAAACGTCCGTCGCGAGGTGCGCGGGCATCTGCCACAACAATGTAGTAAAAAGGCTTTCCTTTTTTACCATGTCTTTGCAATCTGATCTTAGTTGCCATTTTTCTTTTCTTTATGTGTTCAACATTATTCCCGGAGTTTCGTTCAGCGGGGCTGCAAAGGTAAGAAAATATATTTATATAAAAACTTTATCTGTAAATAAGTATAATCATGTAGCGCAACCCGAAAATTTATTTACTTTTATAAGCATCTACCATTTGCTGATCCTGTATGCATAATGATTTTAGCATTTTGTTTGATCGTAATTCCATACCTATGTGGATTTATGAGATACCATCATTGCGTATATTAAAAGTTAATAAAGCCGCTATAAATCAATACGGTTATTCGGAAAAAGAATTTCTGGATATGGCCATAAGCGATATCAGGCCGCGCTACAACCCGGAAAAATTTAATGATTATTTGCTTGGTGAAAATGAAACTAAGGATGAGAATACATTTGTTAGCGCCGGAGTATGGAAACACCAAAATAAGCAAAGCCAGCCAATTTACGCCGAAATAAGTGGGGGTAAAATACAATATGCTAATAATAATTGCCGCATTATAATAGCTGCCGATGCTACAGAAAAAATAAGATGGGAGGAAGAGGCTAAAATGCGCGAGCAGTTTTTAAACTCACTTATCGACTCGCAAACCAATTTTTTAATGCGTATTGATACAAGCGGCAAAATCACTTTTATTAACCGCCAGTTTTTAAAGGTATTTGGTTATAAAACAAGTGAGCTTGTAGGCAAACATTTTTCGTTTATAAGTATTCAGGAAGAGTTGGCTATGTGTGAAGAGAAGTTTCATAAATGCCTGAGCCAGCCAGGTGAGGTTATACACATAACCCATAAAAAGCGCGACAAATGGGGCCACTTACATGACACCCGGTGGGAGTTTATTTCGGTAACTAACGAGGCCGGCGATGTTACCGAAATACAAGGTGTTGGTAGGGATATAACCCAGGAGAAAATGGCCGAACGTGAAATAGCCTTAACACGTACTAACCTTGAAGGGCTTATTGATAATACTGACGACCTGATATGGTCTATTGACAAGGAAGGCAAATATTTATATATAAATAAAGCTTTTAAAGAAACCCTGTATGCACAAACCGGAACAATGCCGGCAACCGGAGACAAGCCATTTTCGGAAGCACTCACTGATGCCTATAATGAAGAAACGGTTAATGAGTGGCAAGTATATTATGACCGTGGCCTGAATGGAGAAAAATACTGTATAACCCGCGAAACTATTAATCCGCTTAACCAACAGGCTGTTTATTACGAAACCTATTTTAATCCTATTTATACTTCTGAGGGCGAAATTATTGGTGTTGGCTGCTTTTCGCGAAATATTACTGAAAGGCTGCGAGCCGAAAAATCATTGGTTGAGCAAAATAACAGGCTTAAACATATAGCCACATTAAGTTCGCACGATTTGCGCAGACCGGTAGCCAGTATGCTGGGCCTTATAAATATTTTGGATAAAGATAACTTCAGCAACCCGGCTAATAAAGAGATTGTTGATCATTTATATACCGTAAGCATGGAGATTGATAGCGTTATACATCAAATAGTTGACAAAACATTTGTAGGTGACCTGAGCTTTGAATAGCCTTTAGTTTTAAAGCAGAAAGACCAAAACTGAAAGCAAATTAATTAAACAAACCTATTATTACTGTTTGTTGCTTTGCGCTTTAGTAGGCTTTGGCTTTATAAAGAAAGTATCTCTACAATCTTTAAAAAATTAGGGTTTATAGTTATATGGTGCTTAACGGCACTCTCTAAAGGCGTATAGGCTAACTCGCCATGTACCAATCCTACCATCTCGCCAAACTTGCCCGCTAATAAACGTTCAACCGCGGCAACGCCCAGGCGGCTTGCCAATACACGGTCCATACAAGTGGGTTTACCTCCGCGTTGTATATGCCCCAGTACCGAAACGCGGGTATCATAATTAGGAAACTTCTCTTTCACCATGCGGCCAATTTCAAAAGCAGCATTTGGTTGTTCGCCCTCAGCAACCAGCACAATACGGGATGATTTATCTTTACGGCCAAACTCTAAACGGTGGTACAAAGCATCAAGATTAGAGCTGGTATCCGGAATAATAACCGCCTCGGCACCTGCGCCTACACCGGCACGCAATGCTATAAGCCCGCAATCGCGCCCCATAACTTCTACAATAAATAAGCGCGCATGCGATTCGGCAGTATCTCTTATCTTATCAATAGCATCAATAGCAGTATTTATTGCCGTATCATACCCAATAGTAAAATCAGTGCCTATTAAATCATTATCAATAGTACCGGGCAAACCAATAACCGGAAAATTATATTCCTTGGCAAAAATATCAGCCGCTATAAATGTTCCGTTACCCCCTATGGTTATTATAGCATCAATATCATTTTCCTTCAACTGTTCATAGGCCTTTTTACGGCCCTCTTCAGTAGCAAATTGCTCGCTGCGGCCCGACTTTAAGATGGTGCCCCCCCGTTGAATAATATTTGATACAGATTTGCGATCCATGCGGAAATAATCGCCATTTATCATTCCCTCAAAACCACGGCGAATACCTATTACTTCCAACTCATAATATATGGCCGAACGTACAACCGCCCTAATGGCAGCATTCATACCGGGCGCGTCACCACCCGAAGTTAAAAGTCCTATTCTTTTTATCTGCGTCATTACTTATGCTGAAAGGCGTTAATACCGCCTTCTAAAAATTTTTGGTAACTGCTTATATTGTAATCCGCCGGCGATGGTTTAATTTCAGCCCCGCTTTTGTCTTTAAGCAAATTTCCCTCACTATCCAACATTACATAAAATGGCTGCGAATTTGCGCCAAACCTGTCGGCTTCCAGGTCGCTCCATTTGGCGCCTAAATTAATAATTTTTTTGCCGCTGTAGGCAGAAATAAACTGTTCGTGCGGCAAAAGTTCGGTTTTGTCATCAACATATAATTGCAGCAAAATGAAGTCATCCCGCAAAAGTTTAAACACTGCCGGATTTGACCATACGTCGTTCTCCATTTTACGGCAGTTAACGCAGTTCCAGCCGGTAAAATCAATCAGTATAGGTTTATGCAATATTTTGGATGCTTGCAGTGCCTGCTCATAATCATACCAGCTATCCAATCCTTTTACTTTACCACGTTTAAATACCTCTTCATATTTTTTTTGCGGAAGAGTTGCAGACCCGGCAGGTTCAACATTTGATGAAGCCGCAGCAATGTTAGTCAGATCAAAATCCTGAGTAGCCGGAGGCGGCAGAAACGCACTGATAGATTTTAATGGTGCACCCCATAAACCCGGTACCATGTATATGGTAAAGGCAAAAACAATAATAGCTATAAATGTACGCGTTACGGATAGATACGGCAGATCACTGTCATGCGAAAATTTGAGTTTGCCTATCAGGTACAAACCCATTAATAATCCGATGGCTATCCACAGCGATAAGAAAACTTCGCGGTCAAGAAAATTCCAGTGATAAGCCAGATCAACGTTTGATAAAAATTTAAGTGCAAAAGCCAGCTCTAAAAAACCCAATACAACCTTCACGCTGTTTAACCATCCACCTGATTTTGGCAAACTTTTTAAGCCTGATGGAAATAAAGCAAAGGCAGTAAATGGCAAAGCAAGCGCAGCCGAAAATCCTAACATACCTACCGCCGGGCCAAGCCTATCGCCTTTTGAAGCCGCTTGAACAAGTAAACTGCCAATTATTGGTCCGGTACATGAAAATGACACCACAACCAGTGTAGCGGCCATAAAAAATATGCCCACAAGCCCCCCTTTATCGGAATTTGCATCAAGCTTATTAGCTAAACTGCTTGGTAAAGTAATTTCAAAAGCGCCCAGAAAGGATATGCCGAATACTACCAGCAGCAAAAAGAAAAACAGGTTAAATATGCCATTGGTTGCCAATTCGTTTAATGCATCTGAGCCGAAAAGTATGGAGATGACAAGACCTAATGCTACGTAAATTACTATAATGGACAATCCATATATCAGCGAATTAAATACCCCTTTGGTTTTAGAGCCGGCTTTTTTTGTAAAAAAGCTGACGGTTAGCGGCAACAAAGGATAAATACAGGGCATTAAAACGGCTGTAAAGCCACCTAACAAACCTTCAATAAATATCTCCCAAAGTGATTTTGGCTTTTCGGCAGATGATGTTGCACTCGTCGAATGATCTATCTTTTGCGCTAACTTTTTTTCAAGCTTTTTTGCGGCAATACTATCTGCAACCGTAGGTATATCGGTAAAGGTAACACCTGCTGTTGAGACGGTATCGGTTTTCTGTGGCTGTTTGGCATACGCAGGATGGCCCATTGACAGCCACAATGCGGCCACCATTACAATTAGGCCTGTAATAGGATGCAGATACCAGCGTTTGCCAAATATTGTCATAGTTATTTTGCTACAGGTATGTTAAAGTTAACATCCTCGGGCGGAAGGCATTTTTGATTATTACAAACCTCGTACTCCAAAGCCCCTTTAACTACCGTTGCATTAGGTGATTTTAATTTTATTTTTTGCTGGAATATAACTTCCTTTTCAAAATAGGTCACATTCATTTTAAACGAAGGCTCAAATTTTGATGCAGGCTTTGGCTCAGAAACCGGGCCCATTAATGTATAGTCTTTAGATGGCATAAAAGTAAATGAGGTGGCAATGGGCCCTCCTTTTTTTACATGCAATGAATAGATATGCCAGCCCGGCTGTATAGTGGCTTTTAAAAGAATTATCGCCTCGGTTGGGCTGGTCCTTTTTGCAAAATACCCCCATTTTACAGGGGCCTCAATTTGCGCGTAAGCGCAGGCGGTTATCGTAATTGCGGCAACAAGGGCCAATAGTTTTTTCATATAGGTTATTTTAAAAATTCAATTTCTTTCAGGCTAAACTCGCGTTCGCCATTATCGGTATTTACCACCAGTAAACCATTACTGCGCACATTGGTAATGGTGCCTGTAAATGTTTCGCCATTAGCCTTAAACGGCCTTGGCTGGTTTATGTTATATAGTCGGTCAAGATACGCAATCCTTACAGTTTCTTTTTTTCCTGCTCTCAAATTTAAATACCAGCTTTCAATACTACTGCAAATGTCAGCCAATAAGCTGTGTAAATCGTAATCTTTTTGTAAGATTTGTTTAACCGATACGGCATTACTTGCCTCATCCGGAAACCCTTCCTGATTAACATTTAAGCCTATCCCAACTATTGTGCTTTTTATGGAGCTGCCGTGTATCAAATTTTCAATAAGCATACCACCCAGTTTTTTATCGCCATAATAAATATCATTGGGCCATTTAATTTTAAGCTGTTGGCCCAATAAAGGCTCCAAAGCATCAGTTACACCCAAACTCATGGCGCGGGTAAGGTCAAATTGCTCATCAAGCGATAAAAAACCAGGGTTTAATAAAATACTAAACGTTAAGTTTTTGCCCGGCTCACTGTGCCATTTGTTTTGTTGCTGTCCGCGCCCTGCATATTGTGTTTCTGCCATAATGGCTGTTCCTTCAGGCAATGGCTTGGAATTTGACAATAAGTTTTTAAGGAAATCGTTGGTAGAGTTTACTTCTTTTAATATCAGTAAATTTTGGCCAACAAATAATGATGAAATTATGTTATTTTGCAAAGTGATATTTATGTTTAACAACAAAAACATTCAAAACTAATTCTTTTTAATGGTAAAAAACAAAGCGATAAACGAATCTGCTTACATTTCTGAACTGGCAATACATGGTATACAGGAAAAAAAAGGGAATGATATTGTCAGGTTAGACCTCCGAAATATATACAGTTCCGTGTCTGATTATTTTGTCATCTGTCATGCAGACTCGGCAACACAAGTTAAAGCCATAGCCAATAGCATTGAAGAAGAAATTTACAAGGCTCTGCAACAGGAACCCTGGCGCAAAGAGGGCCTTGAATACGGCGAATGGATACTACTTGATTATGTAGATGTAGTGATACATATTTTCAGAACAGATAAACGAGAATTTTATGGCGTAGAAGAATTGTGGGGAGATGCTGAGATAAAAAGCTATAAAAGCGCCTAACTTACCCCTATTAATACTTACAAGTTGAGATTTTAAAAATGAAAGATAATAAATTGGACAAGCCAAAACCTATTCGTAAAATACCGAATAAAAAAATAACGCCCAAGCCGCCAAAATTTAATTTTATGTGGCTTTACGCGGTACTTATAGCCCTGTTTGTTGGCTTCGCCTGGTTTTCGGGAAGTACCGGCGGCATCCCCATTGACTATAAGCGTTTTGAAACCCAGATGCTTAAACCCGGTGATGTTGACCATTTGG
The DNA here is from genome assembly GCA_025929405.1 of Mucilaginibacter sp. Classification (GTDB taxonomy): domain Bacteria; phylum Bacteroidota; class Bacteroidia; order Sphingobacteriales; family Sphingobacteriaceae; genus Mucilaginibacter. The sequence goes on from JAICMD010000014.1 coordinate 10,568, forward strand.
TAGCCTATAAAAACGGTGAGCTGGTAACCGCCGAAGTTCATATTAAAAAGGACAGTCTTAAAAAACCTGAATACCAGGATGCTAATAAAACACAGCGTTCGTTCAGTATGTCTGTTGATGATCCGCAGTACACATTTACTTATTCGTCATTTGAAGGCCTTTCGCAGGCGTTATTAAATGCGCAAAAGGATGTTCCGGATGCTCAAAAAGTAAACATTAAGTATGAGCAGCATGAAAGCCTGCTATCAAGCGCCTTGGTGCAATTTATTGTAATGATCGTAATCATTGTTGCAGTATGGCTATTCATCATGCGCCGTATGACAGGCGGCGGCGGTGCAGGCCCTGGCGGACAGATATTTAACATCGGCAAATCAAAAGCCACTTTGTTTGATAAGGAAGCGCAGGTATCAGTAACCTTTAATGACGTTGCCGGGCTTGAGGAAGCTAAGCAAGAAGTAATGGAAATTGTTGACTTTTTGCGCAATCCTAAAAAATATACCAATCTTGGTGGTAAGATACCTAAAGGCGCACTATTGGTAGGTTCGCCGGGTACAGGTAAAACCCTATTGGCCAAAGCTGTTGCAGGCGAGGCGCAGGTGCCATTCTTTTCGCTTTCAGGGTCTGACTTTGTGGAGATGTTTGTGGGTGTAGGTGCATCACGTGTGCGCGACCTTTTCCGTCAGGCTAAGGATAAAGCTCCTTGTATTATATTTATTGACGAGATTGATGCTATTGGCCGCGCCCGTGGCAAAAACAATATGGTGGGCGGAAATGATGAGCGCGAAAACACCCTGAACCAGTTATTGGTTGAGATGGATGGTTTTGGTACCGATTCGGGTATTATCATTCTTGCCGCAACTAACCGTCCGGATGTATTGGATTCGGCTTTATTGCGCCCCGGTCGTTTTGACAGGCAGGTATCTATTGATAAGCCCGATTTGATAGGTCGTGAGCAAATATTTAAAGTACACCTTAAACCGGTAAAACTGGCCGAAGGTGTAGACGCCAAAAAATTATCGGCACAAACCCCGGGTTTTGCCGGTGCCGAGATTGCCAATGTTTGTAACGAAGCAGCCCTAATTGCTGCCCGTAAAAATAAGGAAGCGGTAGATATGCAGGATTTCCAGGACGCTATTGACCGTGTTATTGGTGGTTTGGAGAAAAAGAATAAGATCATATCACCTGAAGAAAAACGTATTGTTGCCTACCACGAAGCAGGGCATGCTATTGCCGGCTGGTTTTTGGAACATGCCGATCCTTTGGTTAAGGTATCTATTGTTCCGCGTGGTGTTGCTGCTTTAGGCTATGCGCAATACCTGCCTAAGGAGCAGTTTTTATATACTACCGAACAGTTGGAAGATGGGATGTGCATGACGCTTGGCGGACGTGCTGCTGAAGAAATTGTTTTTGGTAAAATTTCAACAGGCGCACAAAACGACCTGGAACGTATTACCAAACTGGCCTATGCCATGGTTACCATTTATGGTATGAATGATAAAATTGGTAATATATCATTTAACGATGCGCAAGGCGAGTACCAGTTTAATAAGCCATATTCTGAAAAAACATCGCAATTAATTGATGAGGAAGTGCGTAACCAGATAAATATAATTTACGAACGCACCAAGCAATTGCTTACCGAAAAACGTGAAGGCCTTGAAAAACTGGCAGCTAAACTGATTGAAAAGGAAATTCTTTTCCAATCGGACCTGGAAGAAATTTTAGGGAAGCGCCCATTTGAGCACCGTACTACTTATGATGAGTTTGTAAATGGCGGCGAAGAATCAAACCAGGAGCCTATAGCTCAAAATCTGATACATGAAGGGGTTAGTGACCATTCAGGTACTTTTGAACGTAACCCTGAAGAAAAGGATGCTATAGGGGAATAGTTAATCAGTGATTAGTTAATTAGTGATTAGTTTTTTCACTAATTAACTAATCACTGATCTCTGATCACTAAACACAAATGCGCGATAATACCACACCTAAAGAAAAGCTGCTTAAAAAAATAAGGCAGGCACTGCTTGAAAAGCGCGATAACCCCTATCCGCAACTGGAGGGCATGCCGCATTACCCGCCAACAGATGAAATGCCGGAGGTGATTTTTGCAGAGCAGTTTACCAAAGTATCCGGTCAGTTTGCTTTTTGTGAGGATGAGGTGCAGTTTATTGAAACCTTACTTACCCTGGCCGAGGAACGCAAATGGCACAAGATTTATTGCTGGGAACCTGCCTTACAGGAGGTTTTAGCACGGTATGAGTTCCCTTATTTTGAAACCGATAAAGATTTTGAACAGGCCGAAGTTGGCTTTACTCTTTGCGAGGCTTTAATTGCCCGTAACGGCAGCATTTTATTATCAAACGCTAATGCTGCGGGCAGGCGTTTAAGTATTTATCCGCCGGTGCATATTGTGCTGGCATATACCTCACAATTAGTGCTTGATCTTAAAGATGGGTTTAAATTGATTAAGGAAAAATATGGCCAAAATATGCCGTCAATGATAAGCAATGTAACCGGACCAAGCCGTACCGCCGATATTGAAAAAACGCTGGTATTAGGCGCCCACGGCCCTAAGGAGTTGTTCGTTTTTTTGCTGGATGGGTAATTCGCTTAATTCCTGTCATGCTGAGGAACGAAGCATCTTGTACACGCTGTTATAATACAGGTAGCCTGCCAGTTAAAAGATTCTTCACAGCGTGATTAAATATTGAAAATATAACGACGTTATATCGTATTGTATTCTTACAATCAGCGTGAATTTATTAAGGTCAATTCAATCTCTCTAATTATATTCTCATCTACGCCTTGCAATTTTGCCATTTCTGATAACAATCTGGTTTGAGCAGCTTGATGTTTATCAAATTTATTTATTTTAAATATTCCGCGCATAATGTAAACGGCAAGTATAAATAGCCCTACATACATCAACAGAAATAATAAAATAATAAAAACTTCGGAAATACCGACAGAGATGAATAATTTCATAATAAGTTTTAAGTTTATTAAAGCTACGATTATTTTATCAAGATCTAACAATACTTTACAGCTTCAAATCTTCTAACTTACTTTCTTCCAAAATTGCCCTCACACTTTCCTTATTATTATACTCCCATTTTATTAAACGGATATAACTATCTTCTAATTCAATACCGGTAATATCACCATCATCAAAACAACAGCAGCCGCTGTTAAAATAAGTATCCAGGTAACCATTAAAGTTAGGCGCGTTATTACCTTTTAAATGAAGTTTGGTAATACGATTTTGCAGATCATCGGCCAAGGTATTATTACCTTCTTTTTTGGCAAGATCAAGGTTTTCATAAAGTATCTCCAGTTCTGTTAGCGACCGGAACACAGGTTGATGGGTATGCCCGGTAATCAGCAAGGTGTTTTTACGCTTGGAACTCCACTCGTACATTATGCGGTTATGGTCGGTTTTTAAAAGATCATTATTGGCAGGGGTGTTGGGATTAATGCGAAGGTACGCCTGAAACGGGGCCCAGATATCCGATACAAACCATTTGCTGAACCAGTTACCATCGCTTTGCAAATCACCTTGATGTCCGTGAGTTAAATAAATATTTAAAGACTTATTATTAACTACGGTTTGCAGGATTGCTCCCTCATATATTTTCACCGTTTCGCCATATATCTGCATTAAACTTACCGCAGCCAATGGGTCGTTATCCCAATACAAATCATGGTTGCCAAATATTTTTATGAATGCTTTCCTCGCCAAAAATTTCTTTTCCACTTCAAATGTATTTTTGTTATGTCTTTTTATGGTAACGAACAAGTTTTCCCAAAGTTCTTCACTATCACCCAGATTGATATAAGTAAACTTTTCGCGGTTATAATAATCAAGTGCTGCTAAGTAATTTTTTGCTGATCTGGCAAAAATATCCATTCCATCGCGTGCGCCTTTATGCTGATCGGACAGGATTATGAATTTATCTTTTACGGCATCAAATGGAATAACCGGCCCACGTTTCCCCGGATTTTCGGTTATATTTTTATAAAGATCGCTTAACGCTTTATCAACCCGCTTTTTATCCGGTCTTGATGAAACGCTATTGGCCAGGCGAAACAGGTTTGGTTAATAAACGTTGTAAAAACTTACGCATACCTTGTTTCAACAGGCGAAGCAAATTACTGTTTTAACTGCCAACATGTTTAAAAATATTCTATTCATTATATTGATTTTGCTAAAATTATTAGCAAATTTGCTTCTATGGCACATCAGGAAAATCCCGAATTTTTTAAGGGCAGGGGAGCGCAGGTTAATACCGACAATAAGTTTTTAAAACGCAAATACGTTCTTGACCATATTGAAGGCTTAGACGAACCTTTATTAGAAAATACCGCCACACAATTATTTGAAGAAACGCCTAAAAAAATCGTAAGCGAATCTAACAGTCCTGACCTGAGCCACATGTACTCTATTAATCCTTACCAGGGATGCGAGCATGGCTGCATTTATTGTTATGCCCGCAACAGCCATGAATATTATGGCTTTAGTGCCGGGTTGGATTTTGAGCGCAAGATCATTGTAAAACGCAACGCGCCTGAATTGCTGGAGCAATATTTTAATAAGAAAAATTATAAGCCGGTATCCATTCTGCTATCAGGCAATACAGATTGTTACCAGCCTATTGAACGCAAACTAAAAATAACCCGTAGCTTATTGCAGGTATTTTTGCGATATAAAAATCCGGTAAGCATCATCACCAAAAACAATGTAATACTGCGCGATCTGGATATTATAAGTGAGTTGGCCCGGTTAAATTTAATACACGTAAACGTATCCATTACTTCATTAAATGAACAGCTTCGCCAAAAGCTTGAACCCCGAACGGTTACGGCAAGCGGACGCTTGGGCGTAATACAAAAACTATCAGAAAAAGGTGTACCTGTAAGGGTTATGGCGGCCCCAATAATACCGGGTTTAAATAGCAATGAGATACCTGATATTATTAAAGCCTCAGCCGATAGGGGTGCCTTAGGCGCGGGTTTTACCATTGTTCGGCTTAACGGCAGTATTGGCGAAATATTTACCGACTGGGTGCATAAAGCCTTTCCTGATCGTGCTGAAAAGGTATTGAACATGATACGGTCATGCCATGGCGGTAATTTAAACGACAGCGATTTCGGTCGCCGCATGAGCGGCGAAGGTCAGGTAGCGCAATCTATTCACCAGCTTTTCCGTATGGCTTGTAACCGCTTTTTGGCGGGGCGGGATATGCCCTCGCATGATTATACTTTATTTGTACCCAAAGGCGGCAAACAAACGGAGTTGTTTTAACATATATACATTCCGCTAAATATAAAGCCCGGCTAAAATTAGCCGGGCTTTATATAATAGAATAGTCTTGATCCTTTATTCTTGACTCCCGATTCTAATTAATTTCGCCTGTTCATTAGTAGTGATGCATAGTAAACCAATGTAGCTAATGAACCTAATGCAGCAACTACATAGGTCATAGCGGCCCACCAAAGTGCATCTTTAGCCTGTTCGTGCTCTTCGCGGGTTTGCATTACGCTATAGTTATTATTTAACCAGGCTAATGCCCTCTGACTGGCATCAAACTCAACAGGCAGGGTAATAAAACTAAATAATGTTACTAATGCCAAGGCGGCTACGCCAATAGCAAGTATGTAAGGATTATGAGCAAAAAACAGGAGCATTACGCCAATAAATAACGTCCATTGTACCAGGGTTGAGGCTACATTAATTACGGGTACCAATGTTGAACGTAAGGTTAACCAACCATAAGCACGAGCGTGTTGTACTGCGTGTCCGCACTCGTGCGCTGCCACCGCTGCTGACGCAACACTTCGACTATAGTAAACATCGGGACTTAAATTAACTGTTTTGTTTTCAGGGTTATAATGGTCGGTTAGCTGGCCCTCAACAGATATTACTTCCACATCATAAATGCCATTATCGCGCAGCATCTTTTCAGCCACTTCCCTACCCGACATGCCGGATAATAAAGCAATTTCTGAGTATTGATTAAACTTGCTTTTAAAACGCCATTGCACAATAAAGCTTACCAATGCGATAACTATCATCAACAGCCAGGCCGAACCATAACTTATATAACCTAAAATGAATGATAAATGATCCATATTCAATTTATTTAATATGGATCATTCAAAAAGTATTCCGAGATGTGGTTTAGATGGATGGGCTGACAAAATAGCATATACTCAAAGCGTCATTGCGAAGGAACGAGTGTGTGGGTTAAAACAACTCCACCAGTTGCTCCAAAGCCATACCGCGAGAACCCTTGATGAGTACTGTTGAATTGGTTATAGGGTTGGTCTTTAACGCGGTAATTGCTTCTTCGGCGCTGTCATAAAAGCTGGCGTTTTTAATTTTTAATTTTGAGTTTTGGCTTGAAAACTCCCTGCCAATAAATATCCGTTCGGCAACATCAGTTTGCATCGCTTTTTCAACAATTGCAGCATGTTCAGCGGCGGCATCATTACCAAGCTCAAACATATCGCCCAGTATTAAAACCTTTCGGTTGGCTTGCAGCTTACCTATATTTTCAATAGCTACGACCATACTACTTGGGTTTGCGTTATAATAATCACAGATAAGTGTATTAGTAGCGGTCTGCACAATTTGCGACCGGTTGTTTTTAGGCTGATAGGTTTCAATGCCTTTATTTATTTCTGTAGCAGGCAACTTAAAGTAAACACCAATACAAATAGCCACTAATATATTATCCAGGTTATATGCGCCGGTTAGCTGGGTTTTAACTGTATGGTTCTCGCCGGATGTATTATTGGTCCACCGCAAAGTAAGCAACGGATCGTTTCCGGTTATTTCTGCACTTACCAGGTCATCAATGGCATCGCCATAAAAAACGGGCGGAACGGCAAACTTGCGTTTAGTCTGCATTTCCATTAGTGAGGTACTATTGCTGTTGATGAACGTAACACCACTATTGTTTGCTAAATAATCATACAATTCGCCCTTCGCAATTTTTACACCCTCAACCCCTCCAAAGCCTTCCAAATGTGCCTTGCCTACATTGGTTATTAGCCCGTGCGTAGGTTGTGATATGGTACATAAAAATTCGATTTCCTTTTGATGATTGGCTCCCATTTCAATAACCGCCACCTGATGCGATGCATTGATACTTAAAACAGTTAACGGAACGCCGATATGATTATTCAGATTACCTTGAGTAGCCAAAGTAGTAAAATGCTGTGATAGCACCGCATTTATCAGTTCCTTGGTGGTTGTTTTTCCATTTGTACCGGTAAGACCAATGACCGGAATAGTTAGCTGCCTGCGATGGTATCGCGCCAAATCCTGCAATGTAGTTAGCACATCATCAACCAGCAGGCATTTGTCGTTAACCGCATATTTCGCATTATCAACAATTGCATGAGCAGCTCCTGCATCCAATGCCTGTGCGGCAAAAGTATTGGCATCAAAATTTTCGCCCTTTAACGCAAAAAACAAGCTGCTGTCAGAAATTTTACGGGTATCGGTACTTATAACCGGGTGTTGAAGATATATCTGGTAGAGTTGCTCGGCAGTGATCATTTTATTAAAGTCAAGAAGCTAGAGTCAAGAATTAAGACTTTTCTTTTTACACAATTATACAATATTACACACGTTGTTAATAGCAAGGGCAACTATTTTGTTTTATCTTGACTCTTGTTTCTTGATTCTACCGACATCCAAGCTACCACCGCTTTAATTTCGCCGTAAGTATAGTTGTCGCTTAATACCTCTTTAAGCGGAGCTAACCTGTCGGCGCCATAACTTTCAATGGCATCTTTTATGGCAGGTATTTTGGCTTCGGCAACCAATGCCAGTACGTCTAACTCACCTGTTTGAACAAAATGGCTTAAATGGCCCTCAATGGTTGTGGGTGAAAGGCTACGTTCGGCGGCAATTTCATTTATATTTTTGCCTGAACGGAAGAGTTCAAAACTAACCAACCGGGTATCATTACTGCGCATGGTTGCGGGCATATCGCTTTTTGATACGCGCGATTTGCGTTCACGCTTTCTGCTTTTTTGATCCATTTTTGAAACAAAACCGTGCTGTTTGCAATAGTTATTTACTGTTGCTAAAAACTCGCGACCGTAACGGGCAAGTTTTATATCGCCAAATCCGGAGATCAATCTCAATTCGTTTAAACTTTGGGGTAGGTAGGTTGCAATTTCAACCAGTGTGGCATCGGATACAATGATGTAAGCCGGTACATTTTCTAACTGTGCCATGTTGCGGCGCGTATTTTTTATCAGGTCAAGCAAAGCGGTATCAAACGGCAATTCAATTTTTTCTCTTTCTTCTATAATTTGCGATGCTATCAGTTCCACTTTTTGCTCGCCCTTTAAAACAGGGTTGCTTTTTTCCGTTAGTTTTAAAACAGGATAAATGTCTTCGGTTATTTGCAGGTATCCTAACGCTACTAATTCACGCAAGTATCGCATCCAATCGGCTTTGCTTATATCGGCGCCAACTCCGTAAGTTTTTAGTTGCTTATGTTCCTCGCGTATTTTTTCGCTTGATGAACCGCGTAAAAAATCTATCACATAACCGCTACCAAACCGTTGGTTTAATCTTGACACTGCAGATAGTGCCTTTTGGGCTATCAATGTACCATCAAATCGGGTAAATTCACTCAAACATACGTCGCATGCTCCGCAATTATCCGGTGCCTGTTCATCAAAATAATTCAGCAAAAACTTTCGGCGGCAGGTTGGTAACTGGCAATAGTGTACCATATCATTAAGCTTATTCAGCATGATCTGGGTTTGCTCAGGATTATCATTTACTTTGGCAAACTCCTTCAGTTTTATTGCATCGCCCGGCGAGAAAAACAGCAAGGCACCCGATGGCAACCCATCGCGCCCAGCCCTGCCGGTTTCCTGGTAATAACCCTCAATATTTTTAGGCATATCCATGTGCACCACATACCGCACGTTTGATTTGTTGATACCCATACCAAAAGCAATGGTGGCCACAACAATCTTCACATCATCACGCAAAAAAGCCTCCTGGTTGCAGGCTTTGGTAGCATTATCCAGCCCGGCATGATAAGCCTCAGCCAGATAACCTTCTGCTTTCAGGTCGGCGGCTAAAGCTTCTGTTGATTTACGGGATAAACAATAAATAATGCCCGATTCATCTCTCCGGTTATCTAAAAAATCAAGCAACTGATCAAAACTGTTCCTTTTAGGCAGCACCCGGTAAGTAATATTTGCCCGGTTAAATGATGATACAAATACAGCAGGGTTGTGCAACGCCAGCTTATCCAGTATATCCTTTTGGGTCAGTTTATCAGCAGTTGCTGTAAGGGCAATAACCGGCACATCAGGAAACTTCTTTTTAAGCCCGGCAAGCATCAAATATTCCGGACGGAAATCATGCCCCCATTGCGATATACAATGCGCTTCATCAATAGCTATTTGTACAACAGGCAAAGTTTTTAAGAAGCTTATTAACTTACTTTCTGTGCCAAACAAACGCTCAGGCGCCAGGTATAATAGTTTTATCTGGTTGTTATTAAGCTTGCTTATTACTTGCGACTGCTCGTCAAGACTTTGGGCCGAATTGTAAAATGCGGCAGGTATACCGGCTACGTTCAGACTGTCAACCTGATCCTTCATCAAGGCAATTAAAGGCGAAATAACAATGGTAAGCCCATCAAGTAAAACAGCAGGCAACTGGTAACATAATGATTTACCGCCGCCGGTAGGCATCAGCGCCAAAACATCCCTTTTATTTAAAATATTATTGATGATATCTTCCTGCTGGAGCCTGAACTCGCTATATCCAAAATATTTTTGCAGGGCCTGTAAAGGTGTCATTGATGCTTAGGTTATATTATATACAAATGTGCAATTTTTGAGCGAAAATATCTCAGTTAACGATGGTTTGAAACCCATTATAAAAAGTAGGTTAACGTTATTCATTAGCATTATATTAACAAAAGCATTATATTGATTCTTTATTTATTTAATGATATTGCGCGAAAAATTCATCAATATGAAGATCAAAAACGCATTAATTATATTATTGGTATCTGTACCGGTTTTATTATCAGCACAAACAAAAAATAAACCTGCGGTTTTGGCCGGGGTACCCCGGCCAAAACTTGTAGTTGGCATAGTGGTTGACCAAATGCGCTGGGATTATTTATACCGTTATTACAACCGCTACAGTACAGGTGGCTTTAAGCGTTTATTGAATGAAGGCTTCAGTTGCGAAAATACACAAATAGACTATATACCAACCGTAACTGCGGCAGGACATACCTGTATCTACACAGGTTCGGTACCGGCCATTCACGGCATTGCTGGTAATGATTTCATTATACAGTCTACCGGCAAATCCATGTATTGTGCCGAAGATAGCACCGTTGCGGCTGTAGGCGCGGTAAGCGATGCGGGAAAAATGTCGCCGCGAAATCTATTAACTACAACAGTTACCGACGAACTGCGTTTAGCAACTAATTTCCATTCAAAAGTTATCGGTATTGCGCTAAAAGATCGGGGTGGTATTCTGCCTGCGGGCCATACAGCTAACGCGGCGTACTGGTTTGATGATAAAAGTGGCAACTGGATAAGCAGCACTTATTACATGAAGGACCTGCCAAAATGGATGAAAGATTTTAACGACCAGAAAATACCGGAAACCTATCTGAAAAATGATTGGAACACTATTTACCCTATCGACACTTATGCACAGAGCACCGAGGATAATAATATTTATGAGGGACCTTTTAAAGGAATGACTACGCCTACTTTCCCGGTAAAGACCTCTTCATTGTATAAGAGTGCCGGCTTGGGTTTAATTCGAAATGTTCCGGCTGGAAATACCATGACGCTTGATCTTGCCGTGGCTGCTATTAACGGCGAAAATATGGGACAGGGCGACAATACCGATTTCCTGGCGGTAAGTTTATCATCTACCGATTATATCGGTCACCAATTTGGCGTCAACTCTATTGAAATAGAAGATACTTATCTGCACCTTGATCGTGATCTGGCTACGTTTTTTACCTATCTGGATGCTAAGATTGGCAGCGGTAATTATACCGTGTTTTTAACTGCTGACCATGGGGCGGCGCATAATCCGCAATTTTTGAAAGATCATAATGTGCCCGCAGGAGTTTGGAATGATGCTTCTGTTTTAAAGGCATTGAACGCTTATTTGTTAGATAAATATAAAATTGACGGACTAGTATTGAGCATGACCAACTATCAGGTGAATTTTAACTATAAAACAGTAAACTATCTGCACCTTGATCAGGCTACATTGAAAAAGGATTGCATAGACTTTTTACAGACCGACCCTAACGTGGCCTTCGCTGTGGATATGGACAACGCCCAAACTGCCAACATGCCCCACGAACTACGCACCCGTATTCTTAACGGTTATAACAAGGACCGCAGCGGCGCCATACAGATCATCTTGAAACCCGGTTATTTTAGCGGCCATAGCACCAATGACAAAGGCCCAACAGGCACTACACACGGTACCTGGAACCCGTATGATGCACACATCCCGTTTGTATTAATGGGTTGGGGCATTAAGCACGGCACTCTTACCCGCGAAACACACATGACAGATATTGCGCCAACTATTGCATCTTTGTTGCATATACAAGCACCCAACGGATCAATAGGTAAGCCCGTAGGTGAAGCCTTAAAATAGATATACCATGTCATCCCACCATATTGTACGCGAAAAACAGGAACCGGCCTTATTGGTGCTTGGTATAAATGATTTTGATGATGAATTATTGGGGCAGCTTTTAGAATGGAGCCCAACCGTAATTACTACTCGTACAACAGCCGAAAAATTAAACAGTTATGGTATTAAAATAGATTGGATAATAACCGGCAGTGAGGAAGAAGAACTACAATCGGATGTAAAAACATTGCCCTTAAATACCGATGCCCTGCAATCGGCAATGGATTTTTTAACAGATAATGGTTATCCTTCGGTTAACATACTAACTGATGAATTAAATATTGATGATTACTTACCGTTTATACATAAAATTAACCTGGTAATTTTTTATAATGGTCAAAAAATATATTCTGTAGCCCCGGGTTTCAGCAAATGGAAACCTGCAGGCGAATCCATTGAAATATTGTTGGCTGTTACTGGCTTGAGGGTTACCGGGCTAACTGCATTATCGGCCAATCATTTTAAAACTACTAACGACGGCTTTTTTACCCTCAGCTTTAGTGAACCCTTTATTTTTTTGGCTGAAAAAATTTAATTATTTTCTAATGTGATCCTTTGGAATTATCAGGCAATATATAGTTACATTTATGCCTGTTTTTGCGCGATTTGCACACAAAATAAATTAAACCTTTTTTGCGTTTGTTAGTCTAAATAGTAACAAACTAAGATTAATATCATATAATCATGAAAAAATCATATATAAAATTACTTGGTATGGCCTTTAGTGCGATACTAACTTTAGCATTCGTGTTGCCGGCAAATGCACAGCGTGGCGTGCGTGGTGGCATGGGTGGGGGCGGCAGCATTGGTGTTTCCAGAGGGGGGGGCAGTTTCGGCGGTGGCATAGGTGTAGCCCGCCCATCATTTGGCGGCGGCGTTGATCGTTCAAACATTGGCCCTCAACGCAGTGCAGTTGCACCGCGCCAGGGAGTTGCGGCATCGGGGGCTATATCAGCAGGCCGCCCTGCCTATCGCAGCTATCCGGGTTTGCCTACAGGTGTAAATCGGGTAACTGGTCGCCCATATAATTATTATTATAACTATCATGGTTATTATAATGCCTATTACCTGCCAAGATTAGGTTATAGCTTAAGCGTATTGCCTTATGGTTACTATCCATTCTTTTGGGGACCTTATCAATACTATTACAGCGCAGGTTTATTTTATCAGTATAACAACAACCAATACACCGTTGTTGAGCCGCCAATTGGCGCAGCTATAAAGGATCTGCCTGACAATGCACAATCAATAGTAATTAACGGTGTGCAGTATTACGAGTTAAATGGTGTTTATTACGAGCCGATTACTAAAGATGATGGTAGCGTGGTTTATCAGGTTGCCGGCAAGGACGGCGTTTTAAATACCGATGAAAGCGTTGCCGTACAAGGCCAGCAAGGCGGCGCTTATATGCAAGGCGGTGGCGATGCAGGCACTCCGCAGGTTCAAGCCCCTGCTGTTACGTTACCAAAAGTTGGGGATAAAGTAAATAGCATTCCTGACGATTATCGCAAAGTAAGCATCAACGGACAAAAATATTTAGTTACTGCTGATGGATATTATTATCAGGAAGTATATGATAATGATAACAACAAAAGCTATAAAGTTGTAGGCACCCCTGATGAAGAGCCGGGTAACAGTAACAGATAATTAATTTCGATAAAAAAATTATTAAGGGTGAGGACAATAGTTCTCACCTTTTTTTGTGGAGCTGGCCGTTAATAAAGTTACGGCAGCCTTGTTCTATTAATTTAAATACCGGGGCAAACTGCGCATTGTCATAATAAGGATCAGGCACCTGTTTATCACCCAATAAAAGGCTTACTTTGTTGCGGTCGGCGTTGTTTCGGGTTTTTGCTAATACATCGCGCAGGTTATTCTTATCCATTACCAGTATATGATCAAACCGGTCAAAATCATCAACATTAAATACCCTGCAAACCTGACTGCTGATATCAATACCGTTATTATGGGCAACGCGTACTGAGCGCCTGTCGGGGCCTTCACCCACATGCCAATGCCCGGTACCAGCCGAGTCAACTTCCCAGTCAAGCCCGTTTTGCTTAACCAGGTGCTGCATAATTCCTTCCGCCAGCGGCGACCGGCAAATATTGCCCAGACAAACCATTAGTATTTTCATTTTTGGGTAAAAGCTCAGCAGAAAGGCAAAAGCTTTCATCTTTCTGCTTTAGACTTTTTAGCTTAATCAACCAAATATCTGATTTAACAACCCTGCCAATCTAACACCACCTTTAAGCAACTGCTGATTTACAGTAGCTATATATTTAAAATTATAGGAATATGAAAGATTACTATCAGGTTTGGTATCGGCTATGATTTGTGCCGACAACTGATTCGATTCAAATACCCATTTAGCTATTGGGTCTTTTTGCCACTGCACCCGTTGTGCAGGGGTAGTAAAATTTATTGCTTTGGTATATTCGGTATAGCTCAAATCCTGAAAATTTATCAATTCGCTATCCCAAACTGTATGCAGGCTGGTAGGTTTGCCAAACCATTGCAATTTAATAGTATTACCTCCTTGGGTGCCGTCTAATGCGGTATGCATGGGTTGATGAATATCCTCCGCCAAGTGTATAAGCATCCGCAGGTCCATTAACTTTTTAGCTTGCGGTAAATTTTTGTTTTTCAATTCGTTTGCCAAAAATTTCAATTTGGTATAGGCATTTTCTGTATTATCATGCTCTAAAAATTCCACCATTTCCGGGTAGGATAAAGTTCTGCTAAAGTCAACAAAGTGCCACGAGTCCAAATATTTATAATTAGGATCAGAACGAATAAAATCTGCCCAGTTACTGGCTAAAGCTATTGATTCATTACCTAATATTTTTTTTACAGATGCACGCGCCTTTGGTGTTAAATAGCTATCGGCTATTTGCCCGGTTATACGGTGGCCCTGGTTACCCCACGCGAATGTTAAAGCAGGCATTAAAAATATCGCGGCTGCTATAGCCAGTTTCCTTAATAATTGCATACTATAATGGTTTTACTTTACAAGTTATTTTATTGGTACGATGTATTTTAACAGGAAGAACGCTTGTTGTACCATTTAATTGCAATACCGAATCTGCTTGTTTATGGACCTTAAAAAACTCTTCATACTCACCCGACCGTAAACAGTCACCCAATTTTTTTAAGCTATAATCGGCATTAGTAAAAAATCCTTTTAGAAACAAAGTATCGTGCTGCTGCTTATATGTACCGCGTATATATTCTGTCCATTTCCCGCCGGTGGCGCAGCTATCAACACCATAATTTATTTTACTGAAAGTTTGTTGCTGCACAAAAAACGAGTCGCAAGTAAATTTAAACTTATACAATGAATAACTCAACAACTGTTTTTGCACCGGTGTGGAATCCTGGCTCCATTCGCCCTGCAGATATTCTTCACC
>JAICMD010000021.1 GCA_025929405.1 Mucilaginibacter sp.
ATACAGCTTTGTTAGCGTTGTATTGTTTTGCAAATTCAACGCTATTAACTGACGGGTCCACACTACGCGCAACCACATTTGGTGCGTAAGATTTGCCTTTTACCCATTTATCAGCGTCTTTTTTACTCAT
This sequence comes from Mucilaginibacter sp., assembly GCA_025929405.1. Classification (GTDB taxonomy): domain Bacteria; phylum Bacteroidota; class Bacteroidia; order Sphingobacteriales; family Sphingobacteriaceae; genus Mucilaginibacter. The sequence goes on from JAICMD010000021.1 coordinate 131, forward strand.
AGTTTGCGCCATTGCCATACTGCCGGTAAATAATAAAGTAGCGGCCAGGATAAGGCTTTTACGGGAAAATAAATTTTTCATACAAAATTTTATAGGTTATAATTAAATGTCAATATAGACAGCTTTTATCAAAAACGAAAAAAGTCATGAAAAAATTACGACCGTTACTTAAAATTATATTGGAAAATTGAATTGCAGGGGTTTTAATTTATTTATACTTTTAAAAAGTTAAACCTATTTAAACCAAAAACAGATGTACCCGGCAAGTGTATATTTTACACAACTTTAAATGCCTGTAAATCAGTAACCAATTAATATAATATACAACCAATTAAATTTAACATTAGCACCATCAAATGAAAAAGTTTTTTAAAAACAAACTCAATCTGCTGTTTCTGCTGGTTTTACTCGCACCTATGCTTGCATTGGTAAAACGCGATAAATACCAGTATAAGTTTCAGGACCCCTCATTACCTATTGACCAACGTGTAAACGATTTGGTAGCCCAGATGACGCTGGACGAAAAAATAAACCAGATGATTAATCAGGCCCCGGCAATTGAACGTTTGGGTATACCGGCTTATAACTGGTGGAACGAGGCGCTGCATGGCGTGGCCCGAGCACAGGGTTTTAAAACAACCGTTTATCCGCAGGCAATAGCCATGGCCGCTACGTTTGACAAGGCTTCATTACATCAAATGGCCGATTATACCGCCGAAGAGGGCCGTGCCATCAACAATGAAAGCATCCGCAATAAAAAAACTGACCCTCGTTATGTAAACCTAACTTACTGGACACCTAATATCAATATATTCAGAGACCCAAGATGGGGCCGTGGCCAGGAAACTTATGGCGAGGATCCGTTTTTAACAGCCTCAATGGGCTATAGCTTTGTTACCGGTTTACAGGGCAATGATCCTAAATATTTAAAGGCTGCAGCTTGCGCCAAGCATTATGCGGTACATAGCGGCCCTGAGTCAACCCGTCATAAATTTAATACTGATGTAAGCGATTATGACCTTTGGGATACGTATTTGCCGGCATTCAGACGTTTAATAGTGGATGCTAAAGTTGAGGGTGTAATGTGTGCTTATAACGCATTTAAAGGTCAGCCATGCTGCGGCAGCGATGTGTTAATGACCAACATACTGCGTAACAAATGGAAGTTTACCGGCTATGTAACATCAGACTGCGGCGGTATTGACGATTTTTACCGTAACACCGCGCACCAGGCTTTTCCAGATGCTGCAAGTTCGGCTGCTGATGCCGTATTGCACGGTACCGATGTTGAATGTATAGTTGGCCCGCTGCCGAATGCTGCTTATAAAGCATTAACCAAAGCGGTAGCCGACGGCAAGATAAGCGAAAAGGATATTGATGTATCGGTAAAAAGATTGTTTACTACCCGTTTCCGTTTAGGCTTATTTGATGCTAATGATCCGGCAAATAAGTTTTCAAAAATACCGATGTCAGTTTTAGAAAGCCCTGCGCACCAGGCACACGCTTTAAAAATGGCCCGCCAATCAATCGTATTATTAAAAAATCAGGGTAATTTATTACCACTAAGCAAAAGCATTAAAAAGTTGGCAATTATTGGCCCCAATGCTGATAATTTAAGGAGCATACGCGGCAACTATTTTGGTACGGCCTCGCATTCGGTTACCCCGTTAGAGGGTATCAAGGCTAAATTAGGCCCTGCTACCGAAATTATTTACCATCAAGGTATTGATTATGTGGTAAACGGTGGTGTTAAGGCCGATCATAGCGCATTGATTGACAGCGTAAAAAGCGCCGATGTGATTTTATTTATTGGCGGTATTACTCCTGATCTGGAAGGTGAGGAGATGAGTACCAATAAAGATGGTTTCAGAGGCGGCGACCGTACATCGATTATGCTGCCAAAAGTACAAACCGACTTGTTGAAAGATTTAAAAGCTACCGGCAAACCGGTTGTGTTTGTAAACATGTCAGGTTCGGCAATTGCAATGCCATGGGAGGCTGAAAATATCCCGGCTATTGTAAATTCATGGTATGGCGGTCAGGCTGCCGGTACAGCGCTTGCTGATGTTTTATTTGGTGATTATAACCCTGGCGGCCGTTTGCCGATTACTTTCTACAGAAGTGATAAGGACCTGCCGGCTTCATTAAGCGATTATTCAATGAATAACCGTACTTACCGTTACTTTAAAGGCAAACCTTTATTTGCTTTCGGTTATGGTTTAAGTTACACCACCTTTAAATATGATGATCTGCAGGTACCAGCTACCATACAGGGCAACAAGCCGGTTACTGTGAGTGTTAAGGTTACTAATACCGGTAAAATGGATGGCGAGGAAGTTACTGAGCTTTATTTGTCGCACCTGGGCTTAACTGTTAAAACACCAATACGCGCACTTAAAGGTTTTGAGCGTACCTTTATTAAAGCAGGCCAAAGCAAGGTTATCAAATTCCAGTTAACCCCTCAGGATTTGTCATCAATCAATTATGATGGTACTGCCAAAATATTTAAAGGCAAGTTAGCAGTTAGTGTAGGTGGCAGCCAGCCTGATGCGCAAACCGCCGCCAGCAAAAAAACAATTACCAAACAGGTATCGTTGATATAATATATATTTAATCAATTGTAAAAGGTCAGGCATTTTGTCTGGCCTTTTTTTGTGGTTATTACTCTTACTTGTCATGCTGAGGAACGAAGCCATCTCATCCCTTTTATAATTAGCCGCGGTACCTTCGATTGAATAAGATTCTTCGCTATCGCTCAAAAATAGTTGTCGAAGTTACGCTAAGCTAAACCTTGACCAGTAGGGCGTTTTGAAAGTTAAGCTGAAAGCTTAACTCATTTTAGGACGAAGTTACGCTACGCTAAACTTCGACCAGTGAGGGGAGGTCTTTTTTTGTGGTATCTATTACTCTTACTTGTCATGCTGAGGAACGAAGCATCTTATACCAATGGTAAATCATCGGTGCTTTGTCAACTGAATAAGATTCTTCACTGTCGTTCAGAATGACAAAAGTGAACAAAGAAGTTTCACACTTGTCGTGCTGAGGAACGAAGCATCTTATACCAATGTTATACGCTTCGGCAACCTGCTGCCAGTTAAATAAGATTCTTCACGTCTTATATAACAAAATAGTGTTCGTATTTAAGCTGCTGATGCGTTCCAGGTGTTCGGCTTGTGCAAAACCGAACGCCTGGTAATTTTCTAGTACTATGGATTAACCGGTGCCTTAACCTCAAAATTAAATATTTGCATACCTGCTTTACCTGCTGATGATATACCTTGTACTACACCAATATATTTACCGGGCTGATCGGAAGTGTAAAAGTTTGCGCTGGCTTTACCATTAGCATCTGTATATATATTAGGTGCCCAGTATAGCACTGTTCTGAAATCAGGCAGCGTGCTTGCTAATTGTTTTTCAGTTTCATAAACCGGCGAAAAGAAATCGCGGTTTAGCTGTAAGCCTTCATAGTCAATAACCAGGGCATGGGGATTAATTTCAACGCCGCCCATGTCGCCTTTGTAGGTACTAAAGCTAATTATGCCATATTCTGCAGTTTTGCCTTTATGGTATTCATAGGGTACAACTTCTATCTTCCTAACTTTTAATGGATCGGCAGCTATAATGGTGTTTGAGTTATAAATGGGCACGCCATCAAAAATTAACTCGGGTTGTTTTTCCATATAATATTGCTCATTCACCACCCTAAACCTGAAGTTGCCGTTAGGTTTGCTTACCAGTACCTCGTGTATGTATTCGCGCAATACCTCTTCCATAGTGGTAAAGCGGGTGTAATTATCGGTTAAATATTCTTTTTGTATACCATTAAAAAATGATGTCGTATCCATTAACGGCAGGTATTGCTGTTTTAACTTTTCGCCGGTATATATATTTTGCACCTGCACGCCCAGGTTATGCAGTTGCAGGGCGTTATAAAGGTTTTTAGATAGCGTTAGTTCAGGTACACGCATAGCTGAATACTTTTCAGAAAAAGGATTAAATATTTGTGTTTTTAACAGGGTATCCTGCTCCAATCGTGGTTGTACCACAATTTCATTAGGTCCTGCAAAGCTTCTGGTATTGAAAAAGAAATTACCATCAGCATCAGATATTGAATTATATACCTGTACTCTTTTCCCCGGCACGCCCATTACCACTTCGTTATTTTGTACGGCAGCATTTGTACGCGGATCGGTTATCTTTCCGGTAATAATATGTCCGTCAAATTCAGGCATATATTTAAATACTGCCGGTTTGGGTTGCATAACATCGGTCCAGTTATATTTGCTCCAGCCATGTGTAAGCATTAAATTATCTATGGCTTCATCATCATTTCCATTTAAATAATACTCAGGCGATTCAATGTTCCCCCTCAATTCTGATGTAAGCCAGATATAGGTATAAATGCTTTCAGGAGTGGTTGTCTCCAATGAGTCGGCCCGGTACACAGCCATCGAGAAATTGGATGCCTCGGCGCTGCCGGTATTTTTAGTAGCTAATGATACGGCTACATCTTTTCTTGGCAAATAATCGGCTTTATCAGCGGCTGCGTCAATATTTAACTTTTGCGTAGGACGCACAAAGTATAATCGCTCGCATACGGGTTGTTTATCGGCATTAAAAACAGTGATATGGGATACACCCTGGCCAAGTTTATTTTTATCAATTAAAAACGATCCCTCACCATTGGCAAGGTCAATAGCTTTAGCTGTGGTTAATGTTTGGCGGTTATGAACCACCAGGTAAACGCTGCCGGTATTAATTGTAGCGTTTACATTAACTTTTAATTGCGATCCTGCATCGCCAACCTGCATTGCATAGCCTGTGGTAACAATATTGGGCAATTGTTTGGTGATTGTTTTCCCGTTAATTTTTAACACAGCACGGTAAGCATTAGCTGCATCGGGTTTAAAGTTAAACGTGCCAATGCCAAATTTATGAGGTTTAAAGCGGACAACAGTATCATTCGTCCTGTTTATTATGGCCCCGGCAAAGTCAACACCTTTACCATCAGTGCCAACAGCACGGTAGGCTATTTTATTATTTAACCCACTAACCAAGTTGCCCCCTTCCGGAAAAAACTGCACATCGTAATCTGTGGCTACGGCATCCCTGGTTTGGAAAGTAATTTCCTTTTGCGAGTTTATGATGGTAATGTTTTTTTCAAAATACTTTTCCTGGTCAAAGTTTCTCATCCAGTTGGTATAGCATCTTAGTTTGTAATTTCCTGAAGCTTCTGTAACGGGTATATAAAACGAACCGGTGCCCATACCGTTTTTTAGTTCGATTTTACTTTGCAAAACAGGGCCGTTGTTTTTATCAAGCACTTCAACATAGGCTACTTTTGATGCATCAACCAATTTATTCTGCGCTTCGCTGATGTTGTATATTTTAAACCATAATACCTCGCCTGCCAGGTAAGTACTTTTATCGGTATGTACAAACTGTTTTTCCTGCAAAGTACTTTGGTTATAATCATTAAATTTTTGCTGAATATCATTTAATGTTTGCGCATAACCGTTTTTAGCTATAATTATTAAAATTAATGCGAAAGCTGATAGTTTATTTAATGGATGCATTAGTATATTTTTAAATTATAATTAAGGATAATAGGTTGGTTTTATATTAACGCCACCTCTTAAACGGCAATCAACACAAGCCTTAGGTGCGTAATAATAATAATTAGCTGATTTTGTAATTTGCACATCAATTAATAGGCTATCGCCACTACCTAATGTTTGTTTGGCACGTTTTATAAATGATGCCGGTTGAACATTAAGATCAGCCGTAGGCGCGTTTGAAAAAACCCATTGTACACCCTGCCCATAAGGGCTTCCTATTATAATTGAAGCTACGCAGCTTTCATAGTACGGTTGTGGATATGCATAACTGTTTATGCCTGTAATGCCTATATAAGTAAGAGGTGCTTTTAGTGGATTATTTTTTTCTAATAAATTAAATTGCTTGCTGGCTATTGTAGAGGCGCTCAGAAAACCAATAACTAATTCAGAAGGATTGGTTACACAGTGAATATTACCTTTTAAAATAGTTGGTTGGGAATCAAATATTGATCCTAACTGCTCAGTATTGGTTTTTAAATTTTGGTAATATTCAAATCCCTCTTTTGTTAGCGCATATTGATGTAATTGTATAACGTAAGGGTGCGCTATTTTTTGGGAAGTGTTATCTACACTAAAAATAAGTTGTTGTTTAACTACATCCTGCGAAAGTTTAGCTGTTGAGCCTATAATTATCTGGTTTGAGTTTGCCATGCGGTAGCAGGTACCAACATCATCCGGGCTTTGCGGCGTTACGTAGTTTATAACACCATTTTTATACTGATAAACTTGATGAAAAATAGGCACGTATGACCACGTGTCTTTATAATCCCAACGATAATAACGGGTATTGTTAGCTGGGTCATGCGTGTCGGCATAAAAAGTAATTTCTGTTGGATCAGTTTGTTTGATGTATATGCTGTCAATAGCAGGAGTGATTTTCATTGGTACAAAATCCGACTGATATATTTTGCCGTCGCTGGTTTTAATATTTAAGCGGTAACTACGTGCGGTATTAAAATTGGTAACGCCCAGCACATACACGCCTTTTGTTTTTTCAACAAGGGGATATAACGTTTTCTGGTCATCTTCCACACTCACTGTAGCCTTTGTTTCAGCCTTATTTTGAACAGTATCAGTTAAGCTGGTGGTATGGCTTAATCTGATAAATGTAGAATCGCCGCTTACAATAGGCCCCTCAATGGCCAAAGAATTTGTTGATATATTAGTTAATGTAGGCATATACTGTTTTTTGCAGGAGAGTAACCCTAATAAAGCTAATATTATATAAATTCTCTTCCTAATCATTTTCTATTAATTAAAACGGAAAATATGACGGTTTTGTAGTTGTACCACCTAACAGCCGGCAATCAATACATTGTTTTGATACGTAATAATAGGTATGGTATGGTGTTAGTAATATTGGATCCTCATCAAATAAAATGTAATCGCCTGTTGATAAAATGGCATCAGCCCGTGATTGAAATGTTTGCATAGGCGAATCAGTGAGTGATTTTACCGGGCAATCTATTGGTTGGGGATTAAAACCGGTATAGCTGTTGTAATAATGGTTGTCAACCCAGGGAGTAGTGCCGTAATAATTAATATAGTTAATAGGTATTTGCGAGTAGGTTAAGTTAACCTGCTTATTGGTTACTGTTGATACACTAATAAAGCCAATAACAGTTTCGGCGGGGTTATTTATGCAATGTATGTTGCCTTTTAATATTGATGGCTGCGCATCAAATATTGATCCTAATTGCTCGGTATTGGTTTTCAAGTTTTGATAGTATTCAAAGCCTTCTTTTGTTAAAGCATATTGTTTAACCTGTAACACGTAACCATGTACAATTTTTTCAGAACTGGTAAGTCCACCTAATTGTTGATTGGTAATAATATCATTGTTAAGCTTTGCAGATGAGCCAACAAATATCTGATTGGAGGACGCAGTTCTGTAACAAGTTGAAATATCAACGTCAGAAGATGTTAAGGGATTAACAACCCCATTTTTATAATAATATGCATAACGAAACAGAGAGGTATAGCGCCAGGTTTCTTTATAGTCCCAACGGTAATACCGGGTGCTGTTGGTAGCGTCATGTGTATCTAAATAAAACAATATATTATCGTTGTCCTCAGCCTTAAAATAAACGCTGTCAATTGGCGGGGTTATTTTTGCCGGTACAAAGTCTGATTGATATATCTTCCCATCACTGGTTTTAATATCTAAACGGTATTTCTGTTTAACATCAAAATTAGTAATTCCAAGTACGTACAGTCCTTTTCCTTTTTCAGTTAAAGGGTATAAAGCATTTTCATCACTTTCTATTGCTACTGTTGCTTTAAGCTCGGTTTTATTTTGTGTAGTGTCGCTTAGTTTTGTTGTTCTGCTTAAACGTATAAATGTAGAGTCGCCACTTATTATCGGCCCGTCCACAGCCAAAAAATTGGTAGATACACTTGTTAATTGCGGAGTATATAGTTTTTTACATGAGGTTATTGCCATGTAAACTGTAATAATACCAAAGGCAATTTTTTTCATCTTTAAAATCTGATATTATAGTTAACAAATGGAATAGCCGCTGCAAAAATTGATAATTGATAGCCATTAATAGTTCCGCCTTTGGTTACATAATAAACCGAGAATGGATTTTGCCTTGCCGTTAAGTTATATATACCTATGCTCCATGAATTATGAAAACGCTGATGTATTTTATGGTTGCCATCAATATTCATTGACAGGTCTGTTCTGAAATAATCAGGTATACGGTACGAGTTTCTGTCTGAGTATATAACCCGCTCGGCACCCGAAGCATAATATTTGGCAACCGGTAATGTTATTGGCCTGCCGGTGCTGTAAGTAACATTTAATGACAGATTAAAGCGATGCGATACCCTGTAATTGCCTATAAAGTTAAACGCATGGGGCTTATCAAAATTAGCAGGGTAATAATTGCCGTTGTTTACAATATCGCCCTGGGTGGCATCATTTGCCTGCAAAAACGTGCGCGAATAGGTATAACTTATCCATCCGTTAAGTTTACCTACACTCTTTTTAAATAAAAGCTCAATGCCATAAGCCTTTCCCTGGGTTTCCATAACATCAGTTTCTATATGGTGGTTTAATATGATGTTTGCGCCGCTTCTAAAATCTAAAAAGTCATGCAGGTGCTTGTAATACACCTCAACCGAGGTTTCGATGGTGTTTGATTTAAAGTTTTTATATAATCCCAATGATATCTGATCGCCGTATTGCGGTTTAATATTAGGGTCGCTCAGTTTCCATACATCAGTAGGGGCAATGGCTGCCGTGTTTGATAATAAATTAATGTATTGCCTTAAAGTGTTGTACCCGGCCTTTATTGACATATCGTCTGACAGGTTGTAACGTGCAGATAGCCGGTATTCGGGGCCGCTATAAGTTTTTATGTTTTTGCCTGCCGGATAATTTACACTGTCAAGCATGTTGATAGTTGTTTTTGGTATACCTGCCGGATAGTTACGCACGGTGGCCGGCCCCAGGTAATTATACATTGAATAACGTATACCCAAGTTAACTGAAAGATCCGGGCTGATATCAAATTTGTCGCCTAAATAGGCAGCACTTTCTAAAGCCTGCTCGGCGGGTACTGTATTTGGTATCACTAATGATTGCGGATCATTAGGTGTAAAAGTACCCGGATGCAGCAAATAATGTAATGAGCTTGCACCAAAATTTATTGTGTGCTTAGGAGATATATAGTAAGTAAAATCAGTTTTTAAATAAGCCTGGTTAATATCAAAGTTAAGCTTGTAGGCATTAACGGGTATGGCACTGCTTGATATATTGTATTCATACTTATCAAAACCACCGGTAAGCAAGGCAAACAGTTTATTGCTGAACACATGTTTCCACTTTAACGATATGTTTTTATTGCTATAACCATAGGTTGTATCGCTGTTAAGCCTAAAATTGTCATTGCTCAGGTAAGCGCTCAGGTAGATGTTGTTTTTTTCATTAACCTGGTGGCTTACATCAAAATTGATGTCGTAAAAACTGGCGCGGCTGTTTTTATATTCTTTGGGTAATAGGTCCAGCAACCAGTTGGCATAAGTAGTACGGCCCCCAAAAATAAACGATGTTTTATCTTTAACAATAGGCCCTTCAATATTAAAACGGCTGGTAATTAAACCAATACCGGCCGATCCTGTAAAGGTTTTTTTATTTCCTTCGCGGTTGGTTACGTTTAAAACTGATGATAGCCGCCCGCCAAAACGTTCAGGGATGCTGCTTTTATATAGTTCAACATCTTTAACAATATCAGGGTCAAAAGCCGAGAAGAAACCAAAGAAGTGCGATGGGTTGTAAATGGTAGCATCATTTAATAATATAAGATTCTGATCAGCCGAGCCGCCCCTTACATTTAAGCCGGTACTGGCTTCGCCAACAGATTGCACACCGGGTAGGGTTAATACCACACGCAGTATGTCCGCTTCGCCAAAGGCCGTAGGCACTTGCTTAATGCTTTTAATGTCCAGTTTTTCAACCCCCATTTCAACACTTTTTATATTGCTTACCGCTTTGGCATTAATGGTAACTTCTTTTAATGACAGTACCTGCTCCTGCAATTCAATATTTAATTTACCGTCGTTATAAAGCATAATTTGCCTTCTTGTGGTTTTCATGCCTATGCCACGTATTGTTAAAACGTTTTGGCCCCGGGGCAATGTAAGAGAGTAGCCGCCAAACCTGTCAGTAGTAACACCAACGTTTATATCCTCGCGCCCTATGTATATACCGGTTAAAGGTTCGCCGGTTTTTATATTATATATTGTACCGGTAAGTATTGACCGGCCCGGTGTAATGGTATTTGATTTTATCCCAATATCATAAATCTTGTTTTCAAGTGTTGCTTTTGCCGCGGGCTGGGTGCTATTGTCGGTATAATCTAATGCTGTATTGGGTTTTGAGTCAACTTTAGCCGGGGTAATATTTGTTATCAGGTCAGGTTCAATAACACGGAGGCCTTTAGTAATAAATACCTGCCGGTTTATAATGGTATAATGGTAGTCAGTGTTTTTAAATACCATACCCAATGCATCAGGTAAACTTAAATCGCTACCCTGAACAGTAATTTTTATAGTATCAATTTTTGCTTCATCGTAATAAAAACGATAGTTACTTTGTGTTTGCAACTCGTTAATTGCCTTGCCAATAGGTACATCCTTAAAAGCTATATTTAATAAACGGGGGTTTTGCTGGCCATAAGCAATTTGTAAAACAATTAATAACAAGGCGGCCAAAATATATATATGTTTCATGCTTATCTTGTTAATTGGTCGTAGTAAGTAAATAGTTTTGCAAATGATTGCTCTTTTTCATCCTCGCCAAAACCCAGGCTGTTTGTTTTAATATATTGGCTTAGTTCCTTTTCTTTTCTTTTAATAGTTTAAGTACATCGCCTTTGCTTGATATGGCATAGTAAACGCCGTTTTTATGCACAAAAAAATAATTATTCAGCGTAAAAAAGTTTTGAATGCTAAGTCCTGATTTTTCCTCATCGGCCTTTTTTTCGTGTCTTACTAATACTTGGGTGCGGCCGTTATACAAAATATCATAAAAGCCCGATTTTAAAACATTGCTCGTAGTATCTCCATCAATTTTTATAAAAGTGTGATTAGCTATAATAAACTTATTAAGTTTTGTATTTAGCAAGCTTATATAGTTTGCTCCATCCGCATCTTTTATAACCATCAAATTCCTGCTCAAATCATATAAAACCGGTACATTATATAAATCAGCCCCATCATAGTTCAGGTAGGCGTTTTGCATTTCTTTAGTCAGGAAAAAAGGGTCGTTGGTATATTCGCTGGTGGGGTAGGGTACATATTTATAACCGTTCAATAATCTTGATTGGTCGCCAATATGCGCGTCATAATACAAGCGCGAGTTTACAAGTTGCTTGGCAATGAGTGTGCTGTCTGCACTTTGTGCGTTAGTTTTTCCGGTGAATATAATTACTGTTAATACAGCAATTAGCGCCCGGATAGATACATACTTCATCCGATTAATAGCAGGTTTAAGTTTATTTTACCAATGAAATTTAGGGATTATTCATCAGTTATTAATATAGGTTTATAACAAACATATATTTTTTTTTCATCATATCAAGTTTATTAACAATGGTTTATTGCTTTCTAATATATTTCTAATAGTTACACGAATGGTTTATTTCAGTCAACTACTTATAAATTAGTTGATTATCTTTTGGGACGATAACAAACTATTTTTATTTATAATTTTGATATAATGATAAGTCGGCCAAACAATAAACTGCACGGTAAAACTTTAGAAAACATACTAACTGAGTTGGTTGCGCGTTATGGCTGGCCCGAACTGGGTTACAGGATACGTATAAACTGCTTTTTATCAAACCCGAGTATAAATTCGAGCTTGAAGTTTTTGCGCAAAACCCCGTGGGCGCGAAAGAAGGTAGAGGAACTGTACGTAGAAACGTTTTAGCAATTTAATAATTTTCAGGGATGTGCTATGGCAACATCCCTGAAAAAAGTATTAAACCTTTTTGGGCGGCAAATCAAACGCCACGGCATTGTGTTCAAAATGCCCTTTGTGCGATCCATCGCAGAAGGGTTTATTGGCTGACAGGCCGCAACGGCATATTGAAACTACGGTACGCCCCTGCAAACCATAATTGTTGTCCTGCATATCCACAATTTCAAAATCGCCTTCTATTTTAACTGATCCGTTGTTGTTAATGGTAAGTTTGGTTGACATGTAAATTATTTTTAGCAAATATAGATTTTGACTAACCGTTGGCGTCAAAAATTTTTGCTCTTTTTATACTGATACTTAATACGGCAGTTTATTTGATTTTTTTTTACTAAAATTGTTTGCTTTTATAAACAACAATTACCCCTTTTATGAGCAAATATTCTGGCCAGACCAGGCTGCTGGCTGCTACCGATTGTATAATTTTTGGGTTTGACGGTACAAGTATTAAGCTGCTGTTAATAAAAAGGGGATTAAATCCTTTTAAAAATAAATGGAGTTTGATGGGCGGTTTTATCCAAACATCAGAAAGCCCCGAAGATGCCGCTGTGCGTATATTAGAAGAGTGTACGGGCCTGAAGGATGTTTATATGGAGCAGTTTATGGTTTTTGGAAAGCCCGACCGCGACCCGGTAGAGCGCACATTATCAATAGCTTACTTTGCCTTAATTGATATACATAAATACGAGAATCAGTTAAATGATAAATATCATGCCGAGTGGTTTTTGTTAAATGAAATGCCTGATCTGATATTTGACCATTCGGAAATTGTTAAACAGGCCAAAAAGCAGTTACGCTATAAAGCTGCATTGCATCCTATATTGTTTGAGTTACTGCCCGAAAAATTTACTATCCCGCAACTGCGTACGTTGTATGAAGGTGTTTACGAAACTGAGTTTGACGACCGCAACTTTAGCCGTAAGCTTTTATCAACCAATTTGCTGGTTAAATTAAATGAGAAGGATAAGCTATCATCGCGCAAGGGGGCCTTTTATTATAAATTGGATAAATCGCACTACGAAAATAATTTCGAATCGTTTTTACACCTGATACCTACGCCTGAAAAGTTTTTCTAAAAATATTTTCAGATTTTTTAAAATTATTTTGTTCTATAATCGTCTGTTATTAACACAGAGCATTATGATTGCATTTACTTTAAAAACTACCTATGCCTAAACCCAATATCCCCGATAATAAAAATAAACCGCCCGGTATTTTAAGCCTGCTTAAACCGTATCGTGGTTTGGTTTTGCTGTTGTTTGTGTTTACGCTGATGGGTAATGGCATAAACTTATGGCTGCCAAAAATTATAGCAGGTGGTATTGATGCTTATACACATCATACCTTTAACTTAAAAAGTACCTTAATTGAATTTATTGTAGCTATACTGTTGGTATTTGTTTTTGGCTACCTGCAAAGCATTATACAAACTTATGCATCAGAGCGCGTTGCCCGCGATTTGCGCACCCGCCTGGCCGATAAAATATCAAAACAAAGCTATGCCTTTATTGAAAAAGCAAATCCATCCAAACTGCTTACCAATTTAACTGCCGATACCGATTCAATTAAGCAATTTGTGTCGCAGGCCATAGTATCTATAGCTTCATCATTGTTTATAATTATTGGCGCCAGCATTTTGCTTTTAACCATTAACTGGAAACTGGCACTAACGGTTATTGCGATCATCCCGATTATAGGCGGCACGTTTTTTTATGTACTGCGTAAAGTACGGGCCTTATTTGGTAAAAGCCGCGAGGTTATTGACTGGCTAAACAAAATCATAAACGAAAGTATTTTAGGCTCGGCGCTTATAAGGGTAATTAATTCGCAGCAACTGGAAACCATGAAGTTTCTGGAAGCTAATACAAAGGCTAAGGAATTTGGCCTATCCATCCTGAAACTTTTTGCCGGGTTAATACCGGTTATTACATTCACAGCAAGTCTTTCAACATTAAGCATACTGGTATTGGGCGGTCACTACGTAATAAATGGCACCATGACCCTGGGCGATTTTGCTGCATTTAACAGTTACCTGATAATGCTGATATTTCCCATACTGATCATCGGGTTTATGAGTAATATCATAGCGCAGGCAACAGCATCATACAATCGCATCAGCATGATATTAAATGCGCCTGATTTGGCAGAAACCGGAACCATAACAGATGAAATCAGAGGCGATATCGAACTAAAAAATATAGCTGTTATTTACGGACAAAAACCCGCTTTAAAAGATGTATCGCTTAAAATAAATGCAGGCTCAAAAATTGCCATTATTGGTCCAACTGCGGCAGGTAAATCACAATTGCTTTATTTATTAACCGGGCTTATACCACCCAATGAGGGTAGTGTTAAGTTTGATGGCCACAGCATTGAAAGTTATAACAGCGAGGCCTTTCATAGCCAGGTTGGGTTTGTGTTTCAGGATAGTATTATATTTAATATGAGTGTGCGCGAAAACATAGCGTTTAGCGATACAGTTACCAACGAATCATTGCAAAAAGCAATAGATACAGCCGAACTGCATGAGTTTGTTGATAATTTGCCCGATAAATTAAGCACCATAGTTTCCGAGCGTGGGTCGAGTTTATCAGGCGGGCAAAAGCAGCGTATTATGCTGGCGAGGGCTTTGGCTGTAAACCCCAAAGTTTTATTGCTGGATGATTTTACGGCACGGGTAGATGCCAGTACCGAACGAAAGATATTGGCCAATATTCAGCAAAACTATCCCGACCTTACATTGATATCGGTAACGCAAAAAATTGCTTCTATTGAACATTACGACCAGATTGTAGTGTTGATGGAAGGCGAAATTATAGCCACCGGCACTCATGAGCAGTTAATGAGCACCAGCCCCGAGTATGTTCAAATATTTAATTCACAACAAAGCACCAGTAACTATGAATTATAATTTGAACAATAACACCGCAGAAGCGCAAAAAACGTCTACTTATGCGGGGCTTAAAAAGTTATTGCAGCTAATAGCGCATGAGCGGCCTAAATTATTGCTGGCATTAGGGGCTATCCTCATTAATTCAACTCTTAACCTGCTGGGGCCGTTTATTGTGGGCCATACTATTGATAAATACGTGGTTACCAAACAGTATCATGGTGTACTGGTAAATGCAGGTATATTGCTAAGTATGTATTGTGTTGCCTTGTTTACCAGCTATAACCAAACTCAGTTAATGGGTGGGGTAGGGCAACGGATGCTGTTTACCCTGCGCAATGCGATATTTAATAAATTGCAGCAACTGCCTGTAGCGTTTTTTAATCAAAATAAAGCGGGCGATTTAATATCAAGGGTTAATAATGATACGGATAAGATAAACCAGTTTTTCTCGCAATCATTAATGCAGTTTATTGGCAGCATTGCAACCATGACGGGCGCGGGGATATTTTTATTGGTTATTAACCCCGTGCTTGGTGCGGCAACGTTAGTGCCCGGCTTATTTATACTGATATTTACCACCATTGTATCGCCCTGGGTGAAAAAAACAAACGCCAAAAGCTTGAAAAGCGTAGGCAGTATGAGTGGCGAGATACAGGAGAGCCTTAATAACTTTAAAGTGATCATAGCCTTTAACCGCCGCGACTATTTCAGAAAGCGTTTTGATGAGGCTAACCGCCAAAATTATAAAACTGCAATAGGGGCGGGTTTGGCCAACAATGTCTTTATGCCGGTTTATACTTTGTTTTCAAGTATGGCACAGCTTATTGTATTGGCTTACGGCATTTATTTAATTAGCACTGGCCAATTTACCATCGGTTTGTTAGTGAGTTATTTATCGTATGCCACTAACTTCTACAATCCACTAAGGCAGTTAGCTTCCTTATGGGCAAACTTTCAGGTGGCTATGGCCGGGTGGGACAGAATTTCGACCATATTGGCTATGGAGGGCGATATGCCCGTTATTGCTGCAAACATCAAAGAAGCAAATGGCACCTTGCTGGAGTTTAAAAATGTACACTTTGGTTACGATGAAAAAGAAATATTGCACAACGTAAGCTTTAAAATGGAGCAGGGCAAAACGTATGCGTTGGTAGGGCCAACGGGCGGGGGTAAAACAACTACCGCATCGCTTATAGCGCGGTTATATGACCCTACTAACGGCACTGTGTTATTAAATGGTCAGGACATCAGAAGCTATGACCCTAACGAACGCAGTAAAAAAATAGGTTTTATTTTACAGGAGCCATTTTTATTTACCGGTACCATACGCGATAATATTTTATATGGCAATGAACTGTATACAGGTTATACCAACCAGCAACTGGAACAGGTGATTCATGATGCCAATTTAAGCGATTTGCTTGCTATGTTTGATAATGGTTTGGATACTACAGTAACATCAGGCGGCGATAGTATTAGTTTGGGCCAAAAGCAATTGATAGCGTTTATGCGCGCGGTTTTACGTAATCCCCAATTGCTGATACTGGATGAGGCAACTGCTAATATTGATACCATTACCGAAAAATTGCTGGGCGATATATTGAACAAACTACCCGAAGCAACTACCCGTGTAATTATAGCACACCGGTTAAATACCATTGAGAATGCCGACGAAATTTATTTTGTCAACTCGGGCGAGGTAAGCCGTGCAGGCTCATTAACTGATGCTATGGATATGCTGATGAAGGGCAAGCGGGTTAGCTAACTAATTGGTGCTTGTTTCATCCTGCAGGTTTTTTGGCAGGGTTATAAAAAATGTTGTGCCTGCACCGGGGGTTGATTGTATATCAATTGTTCCTTTATGTTTTTCAATAATACCAAATACTATTGACAGGCCCAGGCCGGTGCCTTCGCCAATTTCTTTGGTAGTAAAAAACGGCTCAAATACCCGTTGCCTGGTTTCAACAGCCATGCCAATGCCTGTATCAGTAATTTCAATAGAAATATGATCGGGCATGTTTTTGCTGGTGATGGTTATGCTTTCATTGCCGTGTTCATTTTTAGCTTTAATGGCTTGTATGCTGTTATCTATCAGATTAACCAGCATCTGGTCAATTTTGCCCTGGTAGCAATTTAGCGGTTCAAGCTTATCTAATACCGGCTTTATCTCTATATAGTAGGGTATGGAGCTTCTTAAAAGTATTAGTGTGTTTAATATTGACGAATTAATATTAGCCGGTTTTAATACCAGTTTATCCATGCGGCTAAAAGTGCGCAGGCTTTGCACAATTTCGGTAGTACGGGTTGCACCGTCTTCAATGCCGTTAAGCAGGCCTCTTATTTCTTCCTTTATAAAATCAGGATCAATTTTTTGCTTATACTCCAGGGCTTCATGTAGTAGGGTTGTATTGCCCGGGTTATTTATTGCATCTTCGTATTTACC
This sequence comes from Mucilaginibacter sp., assembly GCA_025929405.1. GTDB lineage: Bacteria > Bacteroidota > Bacteroidia > Sphingobacteriales > Sphingobacteriaceae > Mucilaginibacter. The sequence goes on from JAICMD010000021.1 coordinate 17,575, forward strand.
CAATAAGGTAAACAGTTCATTAAAATCAAGCCGCAGGGGCGATACATTGGCATTCACAAAGTTTATAGGGTTGTTTATTTCATGCGCCACGCCGGCTGTGAGCTGCCCCAGCGAGGCCATTTTTTCAGGTTCAACCAGTTGGTTTTGGGCCGATTGCAAGTTCTCAATAGTTACCGAAAGGTTTTTATTGGTTTCAATCAATTCCTGCGTACGCTCCTTCACCATGTTTTCAAGCTCAATGTTTTGGCCGGTTATAAGTCGTTCATTTTCTTTGGCAATTTTAAGTGCCGCCAATTGCGATTCGTCGTTTTGCTGACGGTAAAAATTTATTTTATCAGCAAGCGCTATCGAAAACAGCACCAGTTCAACAATTGCGCTGTATATTAAAACATTTGCTGTAAAATAATTATAGGGTACCAAACCCCTGCTGCGCGCTAATGATACTAATATGCCCACTAATGATAGCCCCCAGCCAACCAGGAAAAATTTAGCAGGCTTAAATCCTTTTAAATACAGCGAGAAGCCAATATATAACAGCGCCAACGAGATGATGAAGATATTAATAGACGTTAATGTATAAGCTATTGATATCCTGTTTATTGCTACTGCAATTAATGGTAATACATATAATGCATACAAGCATAAATAAATTTTATAATAAGGCTTAAAGTTTTGCTTTAATTGTAAAAATTCATCGGCAAAAAATAATATGGAATAGCCAAAACATATCCTTACCAGCGGGAAAACATATTCGTTAAGTATAACTTTATTGGGGGTAAACAAGCTGCTGCCATAACCTAACAATAATATTTGCGATAAGCCAAAGAATATAATATAAATAACATACAGCAAATAGCTTTTATCGCCAACGGAGGCAAAGAGCATTAAATTGTATAATGCCATTATTAAAAATATGCCCATTATGGCGCCATCAATAAGTTTGTTAATGGCGTTACTTGCAACATATTCTTCGTTGCTGTGTATTTCAATAGGGATAACTGTACCACTTTTACTTTTTACCCTGATGTATAGCGTTTGGCTTGAAAAAGGAGCTATAGGCCAGTTAATAATAGTAGCAGTTTGCGACAAAAGCCGCCTGCTGTTTTTAAATTGTTGTGACGATAAATGTATAAGCTGCTTACTAGCCGGGTTTTGATAATAAATATCAAAATCATCAATTATACTACGGCCCACAGTTATAGGTATAAACGGCGATGAAGTATTGTTATATAAAACAAATTTAAGCCAGGTTATTGATTTTGAGTATTTTAATTTTGGCAGCGTTGAATTAGCTGCATGAAATTTATCGCTTTGTAATATATCATTAATAGTTAAGCTGTTTTGCGGGCCTTCAAGCTCTGAAAAATACCGGTTGGTTAAGTATTTCGAGTCGGACTGGTTTATTACAAGTGTATCGGTTTTAGCGGCATGTGCCAATAAGTTTTGTAAAATAAGATATAAGATAACACAGAATTTCCTCATTTTTACGCGATACGTTGCAATTGATATTTGCGAAATAAAAGTGCACAAAAATTAAATATTTTTTTAATTCGCTAATATTACACTTTCTAAAAATAATGATTTATGGCCATAGGTGTATTGTATGTTGATGACGAAGTAAATAATCTGAATAGTTTTAAAGCAGCCTTCAGGCGTTATTTTGACATCTACACAGCAAGCTCGGCAAGGGAAGGAAGAAAAGTATTGGATAGCTACGAAATTGGCGTAATTATAACCGACCAGCGCATGCCAGGCATGACCGGTATTGAGTTTTTAGAATCAATACTACCCATCTACCCTGATACCATAAGGATATTGTTAACCGGATTTTCAGACATTAATGCTGTTATGGATGCCATAAACCGTGGTCAGGTTTATAAGTACCTGGTTAAGCCATGGCAAAATGATGAGCTGAAAATGTATATCGAAAACGCACTGGAAATATACAACCTGCGGAAAGATAACAAAGAACTTGCCCGTAAACTTCAACTTGCTAATCTGGAGCTTGAGCGGCTATCAAAGCAGAAAAAATAATTTTAATGCTATTCTAATTCAAAGCTATGTATATTAGTAACAGTTAATTTACAATTAGCTACCCTAAATTAAACTATTATACATTGAAATCAATTTTTGGTGCAATAGCAGTGTTATTGCTATGCTTATGCTTTTTTAATGCCTATCCGCAAGGGACAAGCAATAAAGGCACAGAATTTTGGACTACCTATGCAGATCATATAAACGGTACTACAGGTGCTACCCCAAGTAGCATGATCTTATATATTACTTCAGATATAACTACATCTGGAAGTGTTGATGTTGCTGATGGATCTTTTAGCCAATCATTCAATGTAATTGCCAATCAGGTAACATTTGTCACAATTCCTTCAAGTGCCTTTTTAGGTAATAACAGTGGTGTCATTGTTAAAAAAGGGATACACATCACCTCACAAAACCCTATTGCCGTATATGCACATATCTATGCATCAAGTGTATCAGGTGCAACATTATTATTTCCGGTAAGCGCTATGGGTAAAACATATATGTCGCTTAATTATACTCAACTATCCAACGCAAATCAACAAAGCGGGCCTGCGTATTCCTTTTTTACTATTGTTGGAACGGAAGATAATACTACTGTTTCTATCACCCCATCAGCCAATTTAATAAATGGCGGTGGAAACTCCGGAGTGGCTTTTTCAATAACTTTAAACAAAGGCGAAGTTTATCAAGGGTTATCTGCAACAGATTTGACTGGTACCAAAATACAATCTGTAAGTACAACTGCAGGTGTATGTAAAAAGATAGCAGTTTTTTCGGGTAGTAGCAAGATAAAAATAGGCTGTTCATCGAATCAGACATCTGATAATTTATTTCAACAAGTTTATCCAACATCGGCATGGGGGAAAAATTATGTTACGGTTCCATTAAAATCAAGACAATACGACGTTTACCGGATAGTGCTGAGTGATCCGTCTACGTCTGTAAGTCTTAATGGTACGACGCTTTCAGCCAGCCTTTTTGCCAATGGCTATTATGAATTTAAATCAGCTGAAACTAATATAATTAGTGCAAATCAACCAATACAAGTAGTCCAATATGCCGTAACTCAAGGTGATGGATTGAATTGTAATATAGTACAGGGTGACGTGGGTGACCCCGAAATGATTTATCTAAGTCCTATTGAACAGGGCCTTGATCATGTTACCCTATATTCGACAGGATATTATGCTATAACAAAAAACTTTATTAACGTAGTTATTCCAACAAGTGCCGTAGCATCGTTTACATTGGATGGTGCTTCTTATGCATCTTTTATTGCTATACCCAATTCAAACTACTCTTATGCCCAAATACAGGTTACTTCAGGCCCCACCTCAACAGGCAGCGGGTCGGTAACGTCAGGTACACATACTATTAAAGCATCAGAACCTTTTAACGCCATCGCCTATGGTTTTGGTAGCGTAGAATCATACGGTTATGCTGCGGGTGCTAATTTGAAGGATTTATATGAATACGTGCAGTTTCAAAATCCGCAAAATAATAATTATCAAACCTCGGGTTGTACCGGGGTTGATTACGACTTGCAAGTTACCCTGCCTTTTGCAACAACCAATATTGTATGGAAATCTGACGGCAGCATTGTAGCCACCGATGGTTCGCCGGTGCCCGTATCTACAAAGGTGCAGGGGGCGCAAACTTTATATACCTATCAATATGCCAATCCAATCAATTATACTACAGGTAGTCATACTGTAATAGCTACCGTATTTAACCCTGTTGCTGATGATTGCGGAGCCGATGTTGATGTGACCTTTAATTTTGAAATAACCGCTCCGCCAACTGCGGATATAAACGTACCGGCCAATACCTGCCTGGGCGATATTGCTAAGTTTAAAGATGCATCAACATTTGCCGCGGGCGTAACGGCCCAATCATGGTTATGGACCTTTGGCGACGGGCAAACATCAACCCTGCAAAATCCCGGGCATGTTTATGCAGCATCGGGCAATTACACAGTAGGTTTAACTATTACTGATAGTAACGGCTGTACCTCTGTAATTAGCAAAACAACCCATGTGGCGGTTCAGCCTGTGGCGGGGTTTACCTTATCAGTACCCAATTGCGAAGGGCAGGCGGTTACATTTACCAATACGTCCACCTCGCCAGACGGTAATATAGTTAGCTGGATATGGGATTACGGTGATGGGCAAACTTTA
>JAICMD010000270.1 GCA_025929405.1 Mucilaginibacter sp.
GCCGCTAACCCACATGATGGACCAAAACGGCAAAACCTGGAAAGAAAATTATTACCAAAAATTTCACTGGGCATTGATAACCCCACAGGTAGCTGCGGATATTGAGGTGGCCAAGAATGCAAAAGTAAATAAATAGGGGAACGAGCGATTCCCTCCCACCGGGAGGGTGCAGGGAGGGGTTAACATACTGTTTTACCCCTACCTGCACCTTCCCCAAGGAAGGAATCGCACAGGCCCAGCTAATTTTATAAATAAACAATGCTTACCTCACCTCAACCCTCACTAACCCAGGTACTGCTATTCCTGTTAATAGGCATTGGGCTTATTGTATTGCTTACTTCCCGGTACCGGGTGCATGCTTTTTTTGCGTTGATGCTATCCTGTTTTGTGGTTGGATTAGGAGTGGAAATGCCGGTTGATACGGTTATAGCTACCATTAAGGATGGCTTTGGCAGTATCATGAAATCGCTGGGCTTTATCATTGTGCTGGGCACTACTTTGGGCGTATTGCTGGAGTATACCGGTAGCACACAGGTTATGGCCAATTATATTATGAAAAAGGTTGGTCAAAAACGATCAGCTTTGGCCATGAGCATAACCGGCTTTATAGTGGGGCTGCCTATTTTTTGCGATTCGGGCTATATTGTTTTAAGCGGATTGAATAAATCATTAGCCAAACGTACCCATACGCCAATGGCAATTATGGCGGTATCATTAGCAAGCGGGTTGTACGCGGTACATTGTTTCATCCCACCCCATCCGGGCGCATCAGCCGCGGCAAGCGTTATCGGGGTGGATTTTGGTAAACTGATATTAGTAGGTATTATTATGGCCATTCCGGCTGTTGCGGCAGGTTATTTATGGGCCAATTATATGGGTAAAAAGTTGCCTGATGTAGTGGAGCATGAGGACGAGATAATTCAGGATAACTTGCAGTTACCTTCTGTTGGTAAAGCATTTTTACCGGTTGTAATACCTATATTATTAATAGCGCTTAAATCTTTTTTGGTGATAGACCCGGCATTTAATAATAAATGGCTAACGATGCTTTTATCGCTGGGTGATCCGGTTTTAGCCTTAGCTATCGGAGTATTGCTGGCTTTCAACTGTAAACGCAATTGGGATAAAAACAGTGTAGCTAGGTTAATGCAGGAAGGGGTAGAAAAAGCAGGCGGTATATTGGTTATTATCGGCGCCGGTGGTGCTTTCGGCGCAATATTGGCGGCGACCAAACTGGGCGATCATCTAAGTGCGGCGTTGCCATTAGCCAGCATGGGCATATTTTTCCCGTTTTTAATTACTTCAGTTTTAAAAACCGCGCAAGGTTCGTCGACCGTAGCAATTATTACCGCTGCATCAATTGTGGCACCGTTGCTTCCTGCTTTAGGTTTAAATACACCCAACGGACAGTTGGTAGGCACACTTGCTATGGGCGCAGGCTCCATGATGGTATCGCATGCCAATGATGCCTATTTTTGGGTGATAGCCAAGTTTTCGGGCCTTGATCTTAAAACCATGTTGAGGGTATATTCGTTAGCTACGATATTGATGGGCTTGACTTCGTTGGTAATGGTTTATATTTTATCACATATATTAGCCTGATGCATATACTAATTGCCCCTAACGCGTTTAAAAACAGCTTATCTGCCGAAGCTGCTGCCGAAGCCCTGCAAAAAGGACTGCTGGAAAGTGCGCTTAATTGTACCGCCGAATGCTTTCCAATTGCTGATGGCGGAGATGGCACCGCTGAACTCATCCTGAAAAAATGTAATGGCAGCCTGGTTAACGTTACCGTTAATGACCCATTGAGCAGACCAATAACCGCGTCATTCGGCTTAATAGACAACGAGCGTACGGCAGTAATTGAAATGGCTGTTGCCTCGGGTTTGCGCTTATTAAAACCTACAGAGCTTAACCCCATGCAAACCACAACTTACGGCACGGGGCAATTAATGCTGGCAGCTTTAGACAAAGGTGTCGACAGGATAATTTTAGCTATGGGAGGCTCGGCTACCGTTGATGGCGGCTGCGGAATATTAAATGCTTTGGGTATAGAGTTTTTGGACGTTGATGGAAAAGCATTGCAACCCAATCCTGCAAGTTTGATACATCTGGCAACTATTGATACCTCCAAACTGGATAAACGCGTACTGGAAACCGAAATAGTTGTTATTTGCGATGTAGACAACCGCCTGCTGGGCGAAAAGGGTGCCGCTACAGTATTTGGCCCGCAAAAAGGTGCATCTGCTGCCGATGTAGTGCAATTGGAGGCTGTACTGTCGCGGTTTAATGAGATAACCCTTGCTCAATTTGGAAAAGGCATGTCCGCCTTAAAATATGGCGGTGCGGCAGGCGGCTCAACAGCAGGAATACATACCTTTTTAAATGCACAGTTGGTTAATGGTATTGATTATTTTTTAAAGCTGACGGGGTTTGAGGCATCACTGCAAAAAAGTACTATAGTAATTACCGGCGAAGGTAGTATTGATGAGCAAACGTTACAAGGCAAGGGGCCATTTGGCGTGGCGCAATTGGCAAAACAGTATAACATACCGGTTATAGGCATTGCGGGTAAGGTGCCGCTTAACCCAAGCGCGCAGCTTCACGCGTATTTTAATGCGCTACTTACCATAGGTAATGAACCTGCCGAGCTGGAAATTGCAATAAAAAATACAGCTAAAAATCTGACAAGGCTGGGGAAAGAGATTGGCGGGATGTTGGCGATATAAAAAATTATAACTAAGAAGAGCCACGCAATCACGTAGCTCTTCTTGATAACCCTCTTGTCCTTTCGAAACGCAGTGAAAAATCTTATACGTTCCGCAATCGCGCATTTAAGATTTCTCGCTATCGGTTCGATGACAGCAACGTTTGTAATGTTTTTACTTCACAAACGGATCTATCAAACCGATGCTGCCATCCGGTTTATGATCAAGCTCAGTTACTTTAACGTTTCTTAGATGGTTTTTGCCTGATAGTTCTGTATCGTGGTAAAACAAGTACCATTTACCTTTAAACTCAATAATTGAGTGGTGGGTTGTCCAGCCCTGTACCGGTTTCAGGAATACACCCTGGTACACAAACTTACCCATCGGTTTATCGCCAATGGCATAGCATAAATAGTGCGTGTCGCCGGTTGAGTAGGTAAAGTAGTACTTGCCGTTAAACTTGTGCATAAATGAGCCTTCAAAAAACCTGCGATCATGATCTTTACCTAATAACTGCTTACCGTCTTTATCAACCAAAATCACATCCTGCGCTTTACCATCAAAATGCAGCATATCTTTGCTCAGTTTAGCTACTTTACAGCTCAAAGCAGGTTTATCATCCTGTTTCAAATCAGTTTTTGAGCCGTTAGCATCATATTTACCGCTAACCCATTTTTGCAACTGACCGCCCCAAATACCGCCAAAATACATATAGCTGCTGCCATCGTCATCAGTAAATACGGCAGGGTCAATACTAAACGCGCCTTCAATTGGCTTTGGCTCGGCCTTAAACGGACCAACCGGGCTTTTTGATGTAGCTACGCCTATCCTAAAAGCGCCTTGTTTATCACGCACGGGGAAGTACAAATAGTACGTACCATTTTTAAAAGCAGCATCAGGCGCCCACATTTGCTTGCTGGCCCATGGCACATCTTTAACATCCAGCGCTACACCATTATCGGTTACCTTGCCGCCAATGCTATCCATTGATAGTACATGGTAATCGCGCATAGCGTATTGGTCGCCATTATCGTTATCAGGTATACCTGCATCAATATCATGCGAGGGATAAACATAAATTTTACCGTTAAACACATGCGCTGACGGATCGGCTGTGTAAATATCTTTTACCAGCGGTTCGTTTAAAAACTTTGATCTTTTGGTTGAATCAACTGTAGCTTGTTCTGTAGTCGCTTCCTTTTTTTGCGACTGGCCGCAACCGGCAGCAGCAAGCGCAGCTAATAAAACCACCGCAGGCAGTTTTGCTTTAAATTGGTTGTACATATCTGGTTTAATTGGTTAACGAAATAAATATAGGTAAATATATTAAAAACCCGTTTTTACCTAATTGTTTGATCTTACATCAACCCCTCATCGGCCAAACTCACATATTCCTGGTTGGTGATGATGATATGGTCATAAACATTAATATCCAGTAGTTTACCTGCGGCAACTATCTTTTTGGTGAGGTGAATATCCTGCTGGCTTGGTTTTAAACTGCCCGATGGATGATTGTGCACTAATATGATGGACGTTGCATTATGCTGCAAAGCAAGATTAAATATAATTTTAGGATCGGCAATGGTACTGTTTACACCTCCCCTGCTAATAAGCTCTTTTGCAACTACTTTGTTTGATTGTGCCATCAGCACTATCCAAAATTCCTCATGGTTAAGGTCA
>JAICMD010000052.1 GCA_025929405.1 Mucilaginibacter sp.
GGCGGCTCCTGGGCCATTACGCTTAAACAGAGCAATAAAAAGGCAATGGTTAATAGGTGTTTCATGGTATAACTAACCTTAAATGAGACGATGTGACTTTTAATCAGCAATCTAATATAACTATAAGTTTAGTAATAGCAAAGAAAATTATTATAAAGCCTTGCAGGAATAAAATGAAGTGTAAACTTATTACCGTAATACTACTCTAAGGCGAAGCCTTAAAACAATGCGGTATTAGTCTCGCGAAAACCGAATACTTTATTTTATGAAATCGTCAATTCGCCACGCAGGTCAGTTTCCAGCAGGCGCTTAACTTCTTTTGGGTTATCAAGCTGGCCCAGGAGGTGCATCATTTTGGTAACGGCGCTTTCAAAGGTCATGTCATATCCGTTAGCTACACCAATATCCCTTAACTGCCTGCTGGTTTCATAACGGCCAAGCTCAACCGTCCCTACCTTACATTGCGAAATATCCAGTATCACTTTGCCACTGTCAATTGCCGTTTTTAACATCTCGGTAAACCATTGGTCGGTAGTGGTATTGCCTGCGCCAAATGTTTCCATAACAATACCGCGTACATCTGATGTCAGGATGGTTTCAACAACTTTGGGGCTTATGCCGGGGTATAGTTTAAGCACAGCAACATCACTCACCAGGTTTTTGTGTACTATCAATCTATCCTCGTCAGGTTGTCTTATATCATTTACGCTGAACCGCAAATGCACGCCTGATTCGGCTAAAATTGGGTAATTAGGCGACCGGAAGGCCTCAAATTTTGATGAGTTATATTTAAAGGAGCGATTGCCCCTGAACAATTTATAATCAAAATATATACAAACCTCAGGCACGCGCGCACGGTCGTTCTTTTTAGCATTGGCAATTTCAATGGCCGTCATCAGGTTTTCCTTGGCATCGGTACGTATAGCGCTTATAGGCAACTGCGACCCGGTGAAGATGACGGGTTTAGCCAGATGCTGCAGCATAAAGCTTAAAGCCGACGCTGTAAACGACATGGTATCTGATCCGTGCAGAATTACAAAACCATCTACAGCATCATAATTAGCTTCTATTAATCCGGCCAACTGGCTCCAAATTGCCGGGTTCATGTTTGATGAATCAATGATCTCATCAAATGAGTGTACCTTTATTTTGCAGTTAAGCTTTTCCAATTCGGGCACGTTATCCATTATCTGCTCAAAGTTAATGGGCCTAAGCACCTTGGTAGTCGGGTCGCTCATCATGCCTATTGTGCCGCCAGTATATATGATAAGTATTTGACTCATAAAGTCAGGGTAAGGTTATAAAGTTATAGCTTCAACAAGTAGTGTTCACACCCCAAAAACAAGCTTTGAATTTGCCGTAGTAATATCGGCTACTACATCAAGGCTTACCTGGCAAACATCGGCAACCCTTTGCGCAACATATATTAAATACGAACTTTCATTAGGCTTGCCACGGTGCGGAACGGGTGTAAGATACGGAGAATCTGTTTCTAAAACGATATGACTAAGATCAATTTGAGGTAAAATTTTGTCCAGCCCGCCATTTTTATAGGTTACCACGCCCCCTATCCCCAAATAAAAACCCAGGCTTATTACCTTTTGCGCCTGCTCCAGATTACCGGTAAAACAATGAAATATACCGCGAAGATCTGGTCCCCGCTCTTGCTCCAGCACTTCAAAAACCTCATTAAATGCATCACGACAGTGTATTACTATGGGCAGCTTTAGCTGTTTTGCCCAGGCAATTTGCTGTTTAAAGGCTTGTATTTGCTGCGGCAGTGTGGTTTTATCCCAGTAAAGATCAATACCTATTTCGCCAATGGCATATATTTTATGCGAACCGTACATAGCCTGTATGGCAGCAAGCTCTTTTTCCCAATCATCTTTAACCGAACATGGGTGCATACCCAGCATGGGGAAACAGTTATCAGGATAAGAATCTGTTAAATCATATACCTGCTCAACAGAATCAATATCTACATTCGGTAAAAACAAGCGGGTTACCCGGTTATCAAAACAGCGTTGCATTAAGCCCGCACGCTTTTGCTTATCGGTTTCGTAATATAAATGGGTATGTGTATCCGTTAAAACCATTATGCAAAAATAAAGCCTTCCGGTTTATGGAAGGCTTTTACTTAGCTTTTTTTCTTTACGGTTGTTGAGGTTTTTTTAACCGCGGTTGATTTTGAAATGGTTGTCCGTTTTTTTACTGTGCTTTTTGCAGCAACCGGATGTTTAGCTGGAAAAACCTTTACCAACTGCACATCAAACACCAAGGTGCTGAATGGGGGAATTTCGCCCTGTCCATTAGGACCATAAGCCAAGTTAGATGGTATAACAAAGGTTGCTTTTGCACCTTCACCCAATAATAATAAACCTTCGTCCCAGCCGGGGATAACCTGCTGCTGCCCCACCTTAAAGCCAATAGGTTCATAAGTACGGCCGGGCTGTTCTAAACCGGCTTTTTTTGCATCAGCGTCAATGCTCGAATCAAAAACGGTTCCGTTAAGCAAATGGCCGGTATAATTTACCTGTACGCTATCGCCCGCAACAGGTTTGCGCTTTATTGATGGCGCAGTTATTTTATATTGCAGGCCCGTAGCTGTTTTTTTTAACACCAGTTTGTTATCGGCTATATATTTATTTCTATCGGTAGTTTCATCCGCAGCCATTTTATCCATCATGCCTTTACGTTCGGCTATTGCCTCGTCTAAGCTTTGTACACGTAATATCTTCAAAAAACAGTTTATATAGCTGCCTTTAGGTAAAAAGGCAGGCCTACGATCCTCGTTATTCTTAAATATGGTATCGGTACTTATTTTAACCAACGCACTATCATTTTCGGCCAATAAAGGGAATACATCCATCAGGTCGCCTTCTTCCTGTACCTTAACCTGTACCGGCGAACCTGTTTGATAAGTGCTGAATAATACCGAATCCTTATCGGTTTTTTGTAATACCTGAAAAGTAATTACATCATTAAGCTTTACTTTTTTGCCGTTGCTGCCAGATATGATCTGATACAGATTGCCTTTATCTGTTTTTTTTAATGGAGCCTGTGCATAAGCATTTACAGCCAATGTTATAAATGCCAGATAGATAATATATTTTCTCATAATTAAAAAAGCCTTCCATTAATGAGGAAGGCTATAAAGTTTATTATTTATTTTTTTGCCGGAGCAGGCGTTGTTGCCGGGGCCGCTTTTGCGGGTGCGCCATGTACAATATCAACAAGTTCAACATCAAACACCAGCGGTGTAAATGGAGCTATAACCTGTCCGTTACCCTGCTGGCCATATGCCAGGCTTGATGGCACAATAAGTGTTGCCTTTGCACCTTTATTTAACAACATTAAGCCCTCATCCCAACCCGGTATAACATTCCGTTGTCCAACCGCAAAACGTATAGGAGTATACGGATTCATAGGGTTATATATATTTGCCTTTTGGGCCTCGGCCTTGTTGCTGGTATCAAACACTTTTCCGTTAAAAAATTTGCCTATATAATTTACCACCACGGTATCGCCTGCGTTTGGCGTAGGTCCTGTACCTGGTTTGGTTATCACATAATATAATCCGGTTGCTGTTTTGGTAGTTTTTAACTTATTATCGGCAATGTATTTTTCAATTTTTCCGCCTTCGCTGTTTTTTACAGCCTCAACTTGCTTATTTACATAAGCCATAAATTTTTCCTGAAATTGCTGATCACTCAATTTACCTTTCTGCACAACTTTTTCAACCTTTATATCATATATAATATATTTACTTTTAAAGCCCGGAGGTTTTGGCATTGTTTTAAAAAGCGAATCAGAGGGTATTTTGATGGTTGCGCTATCGCCTTCGCTAAGTAATAGTATTCCCGAAAAAACGTCACCTTTACGTTCTGGTTTTTGTACTATCATGTATTGGGGGATGCCCGCTTCGTAACTGCTTTTTAATATTGAGTCGCCATCATTTTTTATTACCATGTTTAGCGATGCAAAGTCACCGGGAACTATGTTAGGGCCGCTTTTATCATTATGGATGTTATAAAGCAAGCCGCCATCGCCTTTTTTAAATCCGCCGTTACAACTTGCAAGCGCAATGGCAGCAAGCGACAGAATCATCAAATTTTTCTTCATTTTTATTGTATTAATAGTTTTTTATACTCGGGTAAAATTAATTTAAATTGTTTAACAACATCAACCAGGCTATCTGTTGATTGGCCGCCCGCTGCATTACGGTGCCCGCCGCCGCTAAAATACTTTTTACAAATATCATTTGCAGGAAAATCGCCTTTTGAGCGTAAAGAAAGTTTCACTTTATCTTCGCGCTCAACAATAAAAGCTGCCAGCCTTATACTGGCTATTGAAAGGGCATAATTCACAATTCCTTCAGTATCGCCTGTATTAACGCTGTATTTTTCAATATCTTGTTTACCTACAACTATAATAGCCGTATTAAACTCAGGCAATATCTCCAGGCAATTAGTTAAACAATGGCCCAGAAAACGCAGGCGGTTTTCATTAGCGCTGTTATAAACCAACTCATGTATGCGCCAGTTAACCCCGCCTGCATCAATCAGGTCGGCAACAACACGGTGCACTGCTGATGTAGTATTAGGCAATCTGAAAGATGCCGAATCCGTCATGATACCGGTATATAAACAGGTAGCCACGTCGGCATTAATTAGCTCCTTATGTTCAAGCAAATTGGCAATAAAATCATAAACCAGTTGTGCGGTAGCGCAGGCATTAATGTCCCAATGGCGGAAATCGTCAAAATCTTCAGGCTCCAGGTGATGATCAATCATCACTTTATAGGCATTGCTTTGTCGCACCAGTTCGCCCATATCGTTTATCCGGCTCAGGTTATTAAAATCAAGGCAAAATATCAAGTCGGCAGCAGCAATAAGCTTTGCGCTCTCGTCGGTATGTTCGGTATAAATTATAACTTCCTCATTGCCCGGCATCCAGCTTAAAAAGTCGGGATAATCTGTAGGGGCAATAACCTGAACGTGGTGCCCCTGCTGTATCAAATAATTATATAAACCAAGCGACGAGCCCATAGCATCACCATCGGGTTTATGATGGGTGGTAATTACTATATGCTGTGGCTGCGTTAATAGGTTTTTAAGCGAGGCTAACTCTAACATTCAAATTTTTAAAGAGTTGCAAAGCTATAATAAATTATATACAAACGGGTTACTATAATTAAAAAAGCTTTTAGGGTTTAGCCTTAAAAGGTTACTTTTGCGCAATTAATAATTATATGGAGACTAACAGAACATTTACAATGATAAAACCCGATGCGGTTGCCAACGGCCACATCGGTGCTATACTGGATAAAATTACCAAAAGCGGGTTTAAGATCGTCGCTTTAAAATATACCGCATTAAGCCCGCAAAAGGCCGGCGAGTTTTACAGCGTACATAAAGAACGCCCCTTTTATAATGCTTTGGTTGAATTTATGTCATCAGGCCCAATAGTTGCCGCTATTTTGGAGAAAGATAATGCTATTGAAGATTTCAGGAAACTGATTGGCGCCACCGACCCATCAAAAGCCGAGCCGGGTACCATACGCAATATGTTTGCCAAATCAATTGATGCAAATGCGGTACATGGTTCAGACTCTGATGAGAATGCACAGATTGAAGGCAATTTCTTCTTTTCGGCGTTTGAGAGATTTTAATTCTGGTATATAAGAAGCAAAACAAAAGGGGCAAAATTAATTTTGCCCCTTTTGTTTGTTGTCATGCTGAGCGAAAGCGAAGCATCTCCGCCCATGTTGGTGTTGTCACCAACATGTTGAAATAATAATTCCGGCTTGCTGGTAACAAACTAATAAAGGCACAAAGAGACCCGAACCTTTTTTGTTACCATATAAATTCCTATTTTGTAATGCCTGTTGTAGGCACCATGTTATACCAGTTAACACGAAGCAAATCACACTATTTTTTATTGTATGAAAAAAAGCATACATCTATCCGGTAAGATTGCTATTCTTGCTTTTTTACTTTTTACAGCATTTTACGGACAAGCCCAGGCCCCGCTCAATATGCTGTCAGCTTCTGAAAAGGAAGCTGGCTGGAAACTGCTTTTTGATGGCAAGACATTTAGTGGATGGCGCAGCTATTTTGAAAACATGGAACCTTCTAAAGGTTGGAGTATTGAAGCAGGATGCCTGAAAAACTCCAAAGGCACCGGGCGCCCCCGCACGGGCGGTGGGGATTTGATGACCATTGAGCTGTTCAATGATTTTGATTTTCGATTTGAGTGGAGTATTGAGCAAGGTGGAAACAGCGGGATATATTACCTTTTTCAGGAGCGTCAGAACAAACCGGGCATCCTTATGTATAATGGTGATGATGGCACCGGACCTGTTGGTTTTGAGTATCAGTTGGTTGATGATGAAAGGAATCCTGATGCGGTCCAAAACGGACCTATCCGTTCTACGGGAGCGCTTTACTCACTTATTCCTCCCAACAATTCCAAAAAACTAAAACCGGCGGGCGAGTTCAATGAGTCGCGCATTATAATAAAAGGCAACCATGTAGAACATTGGCTAAACGGCACAAAGATAGTTAGCTACGAATTGAATAGCCCGGCCTTACTTGATGCGATTGCCAAAAGCAAGTACAAAGATGTTCCGGGCTATGGCCTCAAGGCTAAAACCCATATTCTTTTACAAGATCATGGTAATGAAATACGGTTTCGCAATCTGAAAATTCGTAACCTGTAGGATGAAGCAGCAAAATTGGGTTTTGTTTAGTTACTGCGGCATAACTTAAAGAAAGATAATTTCTTCTATCAATTCGCTTTTAGCTTCCTCGTTAATTTTTTCGATGATCTGGGTACGCATCAGCACCAGTTCATTTTTTATTACAGATGATTCAATGCGGATAAAGAGTTTTTTATCGCGTATAAATAGCTCCTTGGTGCGGTTGGCTACTGATTTACCTACCAGGCTGGGCCAGTGGGATATTATACCGGTTTCGTCAAATTTGCGCTTTATCTTGTAAACCTGCATCATTTGCTCAATAGCTTCTTTTAGCGATTTATCATTGGCCTTACGCATATACTTCGCCCTCTTTTACAGTAAATAATTTAACCGGAACATTTATTTCGTTAAAAATATCAGGTACCCTGTGAGTACTGGTATCGGTAATAAATACCTGCCCAAAGTTATTGTTTGATACCATTTGCATCAGCTTGGTTACACGCTGGTCGTCCAGCTTATCAAAAATATCATCCAGCAGCAGCAACGGCTTAAAACCTTTGTTTTGTGTTAAAAAGCTGTATTGTGCCAGTTTTAAAGCTATCAGGAAAGATTTTTGCTGCCCCTGCGATCCAAACTTTTTCATAGGCATACCATGAATAGTAAACAACAGATCGTCGCGGTGTATGCCTGATGTAGTTCGTTCCAATGCACGGTCCTTTTCCACATTCTTTTTTAGTAACAATGCCAAATCATTATGCAAAAGTTGCGATTCGTAGCTTAGTTCTACCTGTTCGGCATCATCACTAATAAAACGGTAATGCTCATTAAACACCGGTGTAAACGCCTCCATAAACGCCTTGCGTTTTTCAAAAATACGCTCGCCTGATGCTATCAACTGCTCATCCATCACTTCCAGTAAACCGGGATCATACTTGCCCGTAGCGGCAATTGATTTTAGTAGGGCATTACGGTTGCTTAATACCTTATTATAGGTTATCAGTTCATCCAGGTATTGGTTATCCGTTTGTGATATTACGTTATCAATAAACTTCCGGCGCTCTTCGCTGCCTTCAATAATTATACTGATATCATACGGCGACACCATCACCAGCGGCAACAGCCCGATATGATCAGCCAGTCGCTGATAGTCCTTCTTATTACGCTTAAACTGTTTTTTGGTATTTCGTTTAACCGAGCATGCAATAGCCTCGCCCTGATCGTTGCGGTTAAATGAGCCTGTTATAATAAAAAAGTCGGTACCCTGTTTTATCTGCTGACTATCAACAGGATTAAAATAACTTTTGCATAACGACAGGTAATGAATAGCATCCAGCAAATTGGTTTTTCCTGCCCCGTTATTACCCATAAAGGCGTTTACTCCCTCGCTAAAACTTAATTCGGCCTGGGTATAGTTTTTAAAATTAATAACAGATAGTTGCTGCAGATACATTTTTGAGAAGCAAGAGCCAAGAATCAAGATGCAAGACAAAAGTTATAGAAGATACAATAGTTAATAGGCTGTATGCATTCTCCTGATTCTTGTTTCTTGAATCTTGGTTCTAATCGAAACAAAAATAGCACTTTGTCACCGTAATAATTATTAATATAAAAAGCTGTTGCTAAAACTTTTTAAAAAATGTAGTTTTGCAAACTTTATTAATTTACAATAGAAATGTCAAAAAACCAAGCGACCTCCAACCCTATCATTACAGATGGTGAATTTGGTAAAACCGGAAGATTTGTGCGCGAAAACCAAAAGAGCTTATTATTTATAGCTACTGCTATAGTAGCTATGATATTAATATATATAGCTTATCAAAAATTATACCTGGCCCCGCGCGAAACTGAAGCCGCCAACCAAATGCACGTAGCGCAGGATTTTTGGGAGAAAAAGGATTGGGATAAAGCCATAAAAGGCGATGCAGGCTATCCGGGCTTTGAAAAGATATTAAATGAGTATAGCAACACCAAATCGGCTAACCTGGCTTATTATTACCTGGGCGTGGCTTACTTAAATAAAGGCGAATACCGTAAAGCTATTGATAACTTAACCAACTATCGCGGTGATGATACTATGGTAGCTGCTGAGGCTTTAGGTAGTACCGGCGATGCTTATGTAGAATTGAAGGATTATGATAAAGCCGAAACTTACTTTAAAAAGGCTGTTGATAAATCAAAAAATAAATTTTTAACCCCGATATATCTTAAAAAACTGGGCTTGGTTTATGAGGCTGCAAACGACAACAAATCGGCCAGCGAAACTTATAAAACCATAAAAACCGATTACCCTGAAAGTGCCGAAGCGCAAACTATTGACGAGTACATAGCACGCGCGGAAGCGAAATTATAGAGGTTAGTGATTGGTTAATCAGTGATTAGTAGTATCGCGCGCTGTTTAACTAATCTCTAATCACCAATCTCTGATCACTAACCATGGCTACACATTTAAAAAACCTGTCTGATTTTTCGGGTACTACTATACCATCGGCAGCATCTTATAGCTTTGGCATTGTAGTAACCGAGTGGAACGCCGAAGTTACCAATGCGTTATACCAGGGCGCATATAAAAGCTTGATTGACAACGGTGCACTGCCCCAAAATATACACAGTCATCCCGTTCCCGGCAGTTTTGAGTTAACCTCGGCAGCCGATATTTTATTAAAAAACACCAAGGTTGACGCAGTAATTTGCCTTGGTTGTGTTATACAGGGCGAAACCAGGCATTTTGATTTTATATGCGATGCTGTAGCAAACGGATTAAGCAATGTTGCTATAAAATATTCAAAACCGGTTATATTTGGCGTATTAACTACTGATAATCAGCAACAAGCGCTTGACCGCGCAGGCGGCAAACATGGCAACAAAGGCGATGAAGCAGCAATAACTGCTATAAAAATGGTTAGCTTTGCTAAAAATTTAATGGTATAAAATTTGTATTATTTTATATATTACAAATTATTTACGAAAAACATGAGAAAACTTATTTACATAGTCCTTATAGCAACTCTTGCCATAGGCAGTTTATCATCTTGCTCAAACAGGCTTTGCCCGGCTTACGGTTCATATCCACGCGGAGGACGTTAACAGTAAAATGTCATTTTTATAATTTGCTTCAAACCAACCCCGTGCTGAGTTGTACTTTTGTGGGAGTATTATAATTTATATGAATTGGACTTTATTGGAATCTGCAGATCAGCTTAACGCGATCAAAAATAACCCCGGCTACAGCTTAATATTTAAACACAGCACCCGCTGTTCCATCAGTATGATGGCCAAAAGGCGATTTGAACTCGACTGGGATTCGCTGCCTGCAAACATGCCGCTTTACTTTTTAGACCTCATACAGCATCGCGATATACCAAACCAGGTAGCACAGCTTTTTAACGTTTACCATGAATCGCCACAATTGCTGTTAATAAAAGATGGCGAATGTGTGCTTGACCAATCGCATGGCGGTATATCGGTTGAGGAAGCTTTGTCGGTGATGGCTTAAAAAAATAGCCATTGTCATCCTGAGCGATAGCGAAGGATCTTTCTTATTCAACTGCTTATCAATCGCTTGTTAAAGATTCTTCGCTATCGCTCAGAATGACAAAAAGAGTCTACCATCCAAAATCGATCGTCTGTTTCAAATCGGGATGCAAGCTTACGGCTACCGGGCAGCCATGAGCAGCACTTTCTAATATTTTTTTCTGCTTATCATCATAACTTTGGGGGAATTTCAGGTTCACCACAACCTCAGCAACACGACGCGGATTTTGCGCCATTATTTTGGTTACCTCGCAATCGGTATTGTCAATGTTAATGCCATGCACATCGGCAGCTATGGCCATTGTGGTTAATATGCAGCTTGCCAGGGCCTCGGCCAATAGGTCAGTTGGCGAAAATGCCTCGCCTTTGCCTTTATTATCAGTAGGTGCATCGGTAATAATTTTTGTGCCCGATTGCAGATGAGTAGCTTCGGTACGTAAACCGCCTAAGTATTTTGCTTGTATAGTTGCCATGATTATTTCGGATGTCGGATTTTCGATTTCGAATTTATTGATAAGCAAATTTAGCATCTTTTGGTGCTTGTATTCGCATCAATAAAATGTAATATTCTCAATTAAAGTAATATTTACACTCTCCCTTTACGGGGTTAGGGGGTTTTTACCTACTTTTGTTTTATGATTGATTTGCCGGTAGTTCTTGCCAACCAACCACAACGCAAACCCGATTGGTTGCGTGTTAAGCTGCCTGTGGGTAAGGAGTACGCCCATGTGCGTAGCCTGGTTGATACCCATAAACTGCATACCATTTGCGAAAGCGGCAATTGCCCTAATATGGGCGAATGCTGGGGAGCAGGTACTGCTACATTTATGATATTGGGCAATATCTGTACACGCTCATGCTCGTTTTGCGCGGTAGCAACCGGTAGGCCTTTGGCTGTTGATATGGATGAGCCTAACCGTGTAGCCAACTCGGTTAAATTAATGCAGGTTAAACATTGCGTAATAACTTCGGTTGACCGGGACGATATTAAAGATGGCGGTTCCATTATCTGGGCCGAAACTATTAATGCCATCCGCCGCGAAAGCCCCGGTACTACTTTAGAAACTTTGTTACCCGATTTTAGAGGAATATGGGAAAATTTGGAACGCGTACTGGAAACCCGCCCCGAGGTGGTATCACACAACCTGGAAACGGTAAGACGCTTAACCAAAGAAGTACGTATACAGGCTAAGTACGACAGGAGTCTGGAGTGTTTAAGCCATGTATCAAAAGCCGGGCTTCGCACCAAATCGGGTATTATGCTTGGCCTGGGCGAGAAAGAAGAAGATGTTTTAGAAGCTATGGACGACCTGTTGCAGGCTGGTGTACAAATACTTACATTAGGACAATATTTGCAGCCAACCCGTAACCATCACCCTGTAATTGACTGGATACATCCCGATCAGTTTGATTTTTACAAACAAATTGGCTTAAATAAAGGTTTCAGGTACGTTGAAAGCGGTCCGCTGGTTCGCTCCTCCTATCATGCCGAAAAACACTTATTTGAAATTTGAATTAGGACCAATTGAGTAAAAAAATATCCCTTCCGGAAGAAGAGCTGGTACATGCTTTACGCAATCATGAAAAAATAGCGATAGAAGCACTGTATGATATGTACTCGGCCTCACTGTATGGTATCATATCAAGAATTGTAATTGATGTGCATACATCTGAAGATGTGCTGCAGGAAACTTTCGTAAAAATCTGGAATTCATTTTCTAATTACAGCGCCGAAAAGGGCCGTTTATTTACCTGGATGGCAAATATTGCGCGGAATATGGCCATTGACAAAATACGCTCAAAAGATTTTAAGAATCAATTAAAAAACCACGAGTTAGAAAATAACGTAACTTTTATAGACGAGCAGAAAAATACTGTTTACAAGCCTGAACTTATGGGCATAAAAAATTTAGTGGAAACACTAAGGCCCGAACAAAAATCTATCCTTGACCTGGTTTATTTTAAAGGCTATACCCACGCAGAGGCAGCCGAGGAGTTGAGCATACCGCTTGGCACTATTAAAACACGGTTGCGGATGGCAATACAGGAGCTTAGGAAACATTTTAATTGAAAGGTAGTAAGGCAAGGTGAAAGACGTACAGTCATATATGGAATCAGGGATATTGGAGCTTTATGTTCTGGGTGATGTTACGCCACAGGAAAAGCTGCAAGTGGAGGAGATGATAGCCGCACACCCGGTTATTAAAGTAGAGGTAGATGCCATAGAGCACGTTATAGAGCGCTACGCCCTTGAACATGCTGTAGAGCCTTCCGAAAAACAACGCAACCGCATATTAAACAGTACTGTTACTTACTTAGGTGATGACAGTAATTTTAAACCGGCCAAATCGCAGCGGGAAGATAATATAGTTTATATGCCTGCGCCAAAACCAACTAACTTTTATAAATATGCCTTTGCGGCATCGCTGGCTTTATTGGCTGCAGCAACCTGGGCGCTATACAATACCCGCACTAAGCTGGAGCAATCTAACCTGCAGATTATAGCACTTACTGAACAAAATCAAAAATTTGCCAATAGGGTAAATCTTAAAGACGAGGAGCTAAATGTTTTCAGGGATCCGTCGTTTAAAATGGTTAAGTTAAAGGGCACGCCTAAAGCACCCAATGCAGGCGTTACTGTTGCCTGGAACCCGGTTAACAAAAAGGTAATGATTGACATGACCGACTTGAACCTGCCTGAAAATGATCAAAATCATCAATACCAGTTATGGGCAATGGTGGGCGGTAAACCGGTTGGTTTGGGTGTATTTGATAAAACCGCTGCCGACTCTACCGATATGAAGATAATGCAGCCCGTAGAACTTGCCCAGGGATTTGCCGTAACCTTAGAGCCAAGAGGCGGTAGCACCAACCCGACGATGGACGAAATGGTAGTAATAAAAATGTTATAAATACCTGAAAATTAAATTTCATTTTTAGTGTAACACCTTATTTAGTATTAACGTCTTATAAATACCTTACTTCAAGTATTAGTTCTTTATAAGATCAGTTAATATTTAATAGTGGAAACGGATGTGAATACTTGCATCCGTTTTTTTATGACATCAACCTGGCTATTGTTACAGGCAGGTGTGCAGCAATCTGGCTGGGTAATACTACATTTAATTTATGCGGCAATGCAAGTTCATCTCCTGCTTTGCCATGTATATAGGCTGCTATAATTGCAGCTTGTTCTGATGAATATTTTTGAGCCAATAAGGAGGTTACGATACCGGTAAGCACATCGCCCATGCCACCCGTGGCCATTGCCGGGTTACCAGTTGGGTTAAAATATAGTTTGCCCGCAGGTGTAGCTATAATAGTGTACCGGTTTTTTAACAGGATAATTAATTGCAGCTCCGTTGCTTTTTGTAAACAGGTTTGCAGGCGTTGCCACCAGTTTGCATGTTCGCCAAATAACCGATCAAATTCCTTCATGTGCGGGGTTAATATACTACCCTTAGGTAATTTTTTTAATAGCGATTTATTTTTGGCTAATAAATTAAGGGCATCCGCATCAACCACTATCGGTTTTTTATAATTAGCTAAAACATCTTTTAATAAAGCCAGACCATGTTCATCATTACCTAATCCGGGGCCGATACCTATTGTACTAAATTGATCCCACTTTATATCTGGAAGCCTATCACTATTACGCACACTAACCATTACCTCGGGCATATAAGCATTTAACGCCGTAAGGCCGCTTTGCGGAATGCAGGCTGTGGTTAAACCCGCCCCCGCATATACACATGCTGATGCCGATAACAAAGCTGCTCCCATAGTTTTATCATGCCCCGCAACTAACAAGGCATGCCCATAAGTACCTTTATGACTAAAATTCCCGCGCAGTTTTAGCATTTGTTTAACATCCTGTGCCTCAACCAAATAATACGGTGCATCAACTGCGGTTAAAAAATCCTGATGAATACCAATATCAACTGCTTCCCAGTTTTTAATGACTTCGGCAGCATCAGGCAATAAAAAATTGATCCTGGTTTGTTGAAACGTAATTACAAGGTCAGCTTTTAACACTGTAGCATCAGGTTTTACTTCCCCATCCGTAAAAAAACCGGTTGGCACATCAACAGCAATAACAGTTTTTTGCAATGAATTAAGATACTCAGCCAACTTTTTGTAGGCCCCGGTAAGCGGTTTATTTAAACCACTGCCCAATAAAGCATCAATAATTATAGGGCTTTCTTCTGCGGGGATTTCTTCATCGCGCTTTAAAATATTTAACGGAATACCGTCCTCCATTAACCTGTTTAAATTGATCTTAAAATCAGCCGATTCTTTATCGTTGTAATAAGCAACTTTAACACCAACTTTATAGTTTAAAGCAGTTAGCATCCGTGCAATGGCAAGTCCGTCGCCGCCGTTATTACCCGTGCCGCAATAAATGGTTATAGCTTTATTGGTATCAGGATAATGTTTAACAAAACAATTTACAAACGCCTGCGATGCACGCTCCATTAAATCAATGGATGAAACAGGTTCGTGTTCAATAGTATAAGTATCGCCTTCGCGTATTTGTTGGGCTAATAATAACGGCTGCATAGTTTTATAAATCTACAGATAATGTTTTTTGTTTTGATAAACAGCCGAACATGTCTTCAAAATATGAGTTAAAAAGGGTATTTTAGCTTACAGCATGCAGTTAACTTACCAGCCTTTTGAGCTAAAGCTTAAGCACCCGTTTACCATAGCCAAATTTTCGCGCACATTTACTCCGTTAATATTGATGCAAATAAGTTATGAGGGACATATTGGTTGCGGCGAAGCATCAATGGTGCCCTACATGGGCGAAAGTGTTGAAACTGCCACTGCATTTTTAAATAAGGTAGATATATCTCAACTTAAATACCCTTTTGATTTTACTGCAATA
>JAICMD010000200.1 GCA_025929405.1 Mucilaginibacter sp.
AAACTTTAGCTTAAAATTAGCCGGACATACTGACAATGTAGGCTCAGATGCTGCTAACTTGAAACTTTCAAAAGATCGTGCCGAATCAGTTAAAAATTATCTGGTAGGTAAAGGTGCAAACGCATCACGTATTGAAGCTACCGGATATGGCGAAACACAGCCAATTGCAAGTAACAAAACTGCAGCCGGTCGTCAGAAAAACCGTAGGGTGGAGTTCACTTTATTTTAACAAATAACTCCAAAACAATAACAAGCAAAAGGGGCCTGCTGGAATATCAGCAGGCCTCTTTTGTTTTGTAAAATACAATACCAACTTTTTATTTAATCTTTTCAATATTAAATACATATAAAACAGCATTTTGGGGCAAAAATATTTTTTCTTATAGGTTTATTTATTATAATATTTTTTTATAACTAATTGAATTTCAAATATTATATTTGATTATCCCAACCCTAATTAATTATGTCACGATTTACAACAAGAATTGAATTGCATAAAGCCAGTTCCAGCGATTACGACATTTTGAGTAAAGCTATGGAAGATGAAGGTTTTGAACATACTATTAAAAGTGGTGATGCAATAGAATTTATTTTGCCGGAAGGTGAATATATTTATGAAGGAATTAAATCAAAAGGCGAGATTTTAGAAAAAGCCAAAAAAGCTGCAGTAAGGGCCAGAAAAAGTTACTCGATATTAATTACCGAAGCTGTGGGCCGTACCTGGCACAATCTTGATAAAATAGGTTCCTGGCGATTTTAATACTAAGTTAGCACCGTTTTATTTCTTGAAAAACCAGTTTGCTATTAGGAAAAACCCTCTGCAATTACAGTTTACACACCAAAAGTGATTTGTCTGAAAAAAATATTTTTTTTAATTTTTATAGCTGATTTATAGTTTTTTAACAAAAAATTATACGCTTTTTTAAAAATACAGGGTTACCTTTTTATTTTTACTGTATTAATAGCAAAACTATATAGTCACTTTTAAAAAAAAGAACATGAAAAATTTCAAAATCGCATTAGTTGCTTTAGCTATCGCAACTTCATTTGCAGCTTGCAAAAGCAGCTCAACTACAGCTACTGATTCAGTTAAAACTGATTCTGTAAAAACTGATTCAGTTAAAGTTGACTCTGCTGCTACTGATTCAGCTAAAGTTGACACTTCTAAAAAAATGTAATTTCATTTTTTTACAAACAAAAAAGGCTTCCTGGTTTTCAGGAAGCCTTTTTTGTTTGATGATTGCTTGTGTTTAAGCGCTGTCGCGTAGTGCTTTGATCTCGTCATGTGCTTCAACCAAAACAGTCAACTGGTCATTTAAAATATCACGAAGATATGCAGGCAAATCCTCATTCTCTAAAGCTGTTTCATAAGCTTTCTTAATTGCATCTTCGCCAAACTCACATTCCTCTAAAATACTTTTTTTACTGTGGCCTGTAAAAGTGGTTTTAACATCTATCCAGGCACGGTGTAATTTACCGCTTGTGCTGGTATCTGTTTCGGGGCTGGCACCCAATACTTCTACTTCTTTGGCTAATTCCAACTTAAAACGGCGGCTGTCATCAATATGACTTAAAAACAAACTTCTTAACCCGGTCTCAACCTCCTCTTCCTGTATCTCCTCTTCTTCAATTTGCTTCAGGGCATTTTCATAACCTACAATCCTGTCGTTATTAATTTGAACCAGGTCATTCAAATTCTCAATTACTTCTTTATTGTTTTCCATAACTTAGTTTTTTATTATGATATAACTTGAGGATAAATAAACTGTTTTAATTAAAGAATAATTTAATTAAAATATTTAACATTTATTTTCCTCTGAATAATGATAGAATCCAAATAAGAATACCTATAACAATTACTACCGATAATATGCCCACAAAGGCGCCTGCTTTAAATATACCGGTGATTACTGAGCAACTGCTCAAGGCCATTATAATTACTGCAAAAAATAATACATTTAGTTTTTTCATGGTTTAAAGGGTTTATTATATCCTTTGCAAAAATTAAGCCTCATTAAAAACTATCATTTATTGACTATTAAAATGGGGTTATTGCCTATTTGATTGTTATAATTGTATGGCAATACATACATCTATGTCGCATCCTATTATATCTATAAAAAATGCAAACATCAGGTCGTTAAATAATATAATTTTCAGCGATCTCAATTTCACAGTTAAAAAAGGCGAAAATTGGGCTGTTATTGGGGAAAGCGGATCGGGTAAAAGTGCATTGCTGCATGCTATCGCCGGTAATTTGGGTATTAGCAAGGGCGAAATCATTTATAACTTAGGCCAACCTAATTTGCCGGGCAATAAAAAACCTATTGCGTTTGTTGAACCCAGGCATCATTTTAAAAACCTGTCAAACACCACTGATTTTTATTACCAGCAGCGCTTTAACTCCTCCGATTCTGAAGATGCCTTGACCGTTGAGCAATATCTAACCCAGGTACCGCATTATCCGGGTACTAACCAGCACTGGACGATGGAAAGGGTAGTTAAAATATTAAAGTTAGATACATTGCTAAAAAAGCAGCTTATTAAATTATCTAACGGAGAAACCAAACGATTAATGATATCGGCAGCCTTGCTTAAAAACCCTGCATTACTGTTGCTTGATAACCCTTTAACAGGGCTTGATGTACAAACCCGGCATGAGTTTAATACTATACTTAAAGAGATTAACCTGGCAGGCACTACCATTATTATGGCTACATCGCCATTTGAAGTGCCTGATGTAATAACACATATTGCCGTATTGAGTAAGGGCGGGATAAGCCAGGTATTAAATAAAAATGAATTTGATCCACAACAGTTTGTGCAACAAGTGGGTGTGGATGATATTGTTGACAGTGATGAACTTAAAAAGTTGCTTGGTACGCACCAGCCAACTCACTATAAGCAAATTGTAGCCATGCGTGATGTAAACATTAAGTATGGCGATAACACAGTTTTACAACAGGTAAACTGGGAGGTAAATCCCGGCGAAAGGTGGGCATTACTGGGCCATAACGGTGCGGGTAAATCAACCCTATTGAGTTTAATAAACGGTGATAACCCACAGGCGTATGCCAACGATATTGTTTTATTTGATAAAAAGCGCGGCACCGGCGAAAGTATTTGGGATATTAAAAAAAAGATAGGCTTTATGTCGCCCGAGTTACACCAATATTTTCCTACTGATAACAGTTGTTTGCAGGTGATAGAATCTGGTTATTATGATACCTTAGGATTATTCAGGCAAAGCAGCCCCCAAAAAGCTGGCATAGCATTACGATGGATGAAAGCGTTGGAAATAGACCAATATGCACGTACGTTATTAAAAAACATTCCTTCAAGTGCCCAACGCCTGTGCCTGCTTGCCCGCGCCCTGATAAAAAATCCCGACCTGCTGATATTTGACGAACCTTGCCAGGGTATGGATATGCATCAACAGCAACATTTTAAAACACTTGTTGATACCATTTGCAGTATGAGCAACGTAACCTTAATTTATGTGAGCCATTACCAGCACGAGATACCAGATAGTGTAATTAAAGTTTTGAAGTTAGAAAAAGGAATGGTGGTTTAGTTATAGGTGAGGTTCCGCAAAACAACTTGCTAAACCTGCATCAATGTGGCGTAATACTATGCGCCAATCAGATTTTCGCCTTCTATTTTTTTCTGAAGTTCCAGTATAGCACCAATTAATGCTTCAGGACGAGGAGGACAGCCTTGTACATAAACATCAACAGGGATAACCCTGTCAACACCCTTAACTACGTGATAACCATGCTGCCAGTATGGCCCGCCGCAGTTTGAGCATGATCCCATTGATATAACATATTTAGGTTCGGGCATTTGCTCATACAGGCGTTTAATACGTTCGGCCATTTTAAAGGTAACTGTACCGGCAATAATAATAACATCGGCCTGGCGTGCAGAGGGGCGGGGGAATACTCCCAAACGGTCCATATCGTAAGTTGAAGCATACGAACCCATCATTTCAATAGCACAGCAGGCAATGCCAAAACCAAGCGGCCATAACGATGACAACCTCGACCAGTTAAGCAGATCGTTCAGTTTGGTAACTATTATGCCACCGTTCTCTTGCGTTAAATCAGGCGTCATTTGCAGGCTTTTTAAAAGTTGGCTTAAACATAGGTTTACGAACAGGGGCGGCTTCTGTAGCAGCGGTTGCAGCGGGTTCAGTTGAGTTTGGCGCAACAGCATCTAAAACAAATTCCTTTATTGTAAACCGACTTTGTTTAAGGTTGATATTATCATATACCGACTGCGGTATGTGCGTATTAACAGTAGGTATTACAGGTTTGGGCTTTATCCAGTTAAGATCGCCTTTGCGCCAAACATACACTAAACCTATTATCAAAATACCTAAGAAGACAAACATTTCTGCCAATGCAAACCATCCCCAGCGTGGATCGGTGGCAATAATTTCATGGCTGCCAAATACTGTGGCCCACGGAAATATGAATACCATCTCCACGTCAAACAACAAGAAAACCAAAGCTATAACATAAAAGCGCGCATTAAAAGGCAGCCAGGCGTTGCCTTCCGGTTCTTCGCCACACTCGTATGAAGTCAATTTTTCGGGAGTTGGATTATGCGGTGCGAGCAGCCGGTTGAAAAAAAAGATGAGGCATAGCAATATTATTCCTGTAATTAAAAAGATAAGTATCTTGCCAAATTCAGATATTTGCGAAACCTCACTCATGCCAGCAAATTTAATAAAACATACCGAGTTTGATGCTATAATTATTGGCGGCGGTGCCTGTGGATTGATGTGTGCTGTACAGGCGGGCTTTTTAGGCAAGCGAACGCTTGTATTGGAAAAGAATGATAAGCCGGGTGCCAAAATTCTCATCAGCGGCGGCGGCAGGTGTAATTATACCAACCTATATGCATCGCATCAGCAGTTTATATCACAAAATGAACACTTTATAAAATCGGCCTTTGCGCAGTGGACAGTTGATGATACCATTAGCTTTTTTGAAACTTATGGCATTGTGGGCAAAGAAAAAACTTTAGGGCAGCTTTTCCCCGTAACCAATAAGGCTAAGGATGTCGTTGAAGTTTTTACCAATTTATGTGACGATCTGGGGCAGGAGATACGCTGCAATGCTGATGTAACCGGGATTTACAAGGTTGAAGAGGGTTTTATTGTTACTTATGAAAGTAACGGCAACGAAATAAAGCTATTAACTCCTAAAGTAGTCATAGCCGCAGGTGGCTTGCCTATAGCCAAAATGGGGGCTACTGATTTTGGCTTACGCGCAGCGAGAAATTTCGGATTGAAAATTATTGAAACCGCACCGGCTTTGGTGCCGCTAACTATTACAGGGAAAGATCAGCCGTGGTATCAGCAATTATCAGGCAGTAGTATATTTTGCCGTGTTTGGAACGATAGGGCAAGCTTTGAAGAAAATATTTTATTTACCCATTGGGGGTTAAGCGGCCCTGCCATATTGCAAATTTCATCCTACTGGAAGCCGGGTGAGTTTATTTATATCGACCTGTTGCCTAATCAAAACATCATCGAACTGATCAAACAGGAACGCGAGGTTAACGGGAAGAAAATTCTGCTCACTTTATTAGCAGGGTTATATACCCGCAAGTTTGCCGAGGCATTAACAGGACGACTACCCGTCGAAAAGAACCTGGCATCATTAAGTAATGCTGATTTTGATAAAATAGATAGCCTGATACATCAGTTTAAAGTAAAACCGGCGGGGGATAAAGGTTATGATAAGGCCGAAGTAATGCGCGGCGGGATAGCTACCGACGAACTCTCATCAAAAACACTGGAAGCTAAAAAAGTACCCGGCTTATTTTTTGGCGGCGAATGTGTTGATGTTACCGGATGGCTGGGTGGTTATAACTTTCAATGGGCCTGGGCAAGTGGGTTTGTTATTGCGCAAGGTTTATAATGAGTGAATTAGTGATTGAGTGAATTAGTGGATGCTTTATTTACTTTTTATAACCCCATAATTGGTGGATTAATTTTTCTTTACCCCATTATTTTGCTCAAATCTTTGAGTACTGATAGAATACAAGAATTGGCTATTACGAACTAAAAAATATTTATCTCTATCAATTATTTTCTTACCACCATCTTCAAAATTGAATCATTAATTGTTGTAACGATGAGTGTGTCTTTAGAAAATTTGTAAGTGCCTTTTAAAGTATAATCCAATTCGCAATCATAATTTTCTATGATGTTGTGTAGTTTAAACTTATATGTGTCAACACAGCCTTTTGCAACGATAAATTTCCAGGTAGTATTTACTATCAGATCTTTAGGTGAGATAGGTAAGGTTATCCAAAGAAATAAATTAATATAGTTTTCATAGCTCTTTCGGACTTCCTGACTTTACCGACTTTCGGACT
>JAICMD010000006.1 GCA_025929405.1 Mucilaginibacter sp.
AGGATCACCGGCTTTTTAAAGTGTTTCTCTACCAGATAACGCTCGTGCTCTGATTGCAGGTCGGTGCCCCAGCCGTCAACCGGGTATTGGAATTTCTTCTTTTTATTCGGGGTCGATTCTTTCAGGATATCAATCGCCTCAGTATAGGTTAACCGCTCAAAATCATTATTTAAACAAAACTGCAGCTTTTCTATCAGCGACATTTCCGAGCGTTCCTGCTGCGGTTTCTGTTTTTCTTCTTCTGTTAAACGCTGACTTAAAAACTCAATATCCTCTTTGTTCTTATCTAAAGCATAAGCAATAACATATTTTAGCAAACCTTCGGCGGTATCCATGTTATCTACAATGTCCGCAAAGGCCATTTCAGGTTCTATCATCCAAAACTCGGCCAGGTGGCGGGTAGTGTTTGAGTTTTCGGCACGGAAGGTTGGGCCGAAGGTATAAATGTCGCTTAAAGCCATCGCGCCCAGCTCACCCTCTAACTGACCTGAAACGGTTAAGTTAGCCGAGCGGCCAAAAAAGTCCTGTTTAAAATCAACTTCGCCGGTTTCAGTTTTAGGTGGGTTGGCAATATCAAAGTTGGTAACATGAAACATTTCGCCTGCGCCTTCGGCATCACTGGCCGTAATGATAGGCGTATGCAGATACACAAAACCGCGCTCCTGGAAAAACTGGTGTATGGCAAATGCCAGCGTGTTACGCACACGGAATACCGCGCCAAAAGTATTGGTACGGAAACGCAGGTGAGCAATCTCGCGCAAAAATTCCAGGCTATGTTTTTTAGGTTGAAGCGGGTATTTTTCAGGATCGCTGTCGCCCAATATCTCAATTTCTTCAGCTTTAACCTCAACTGATTGACCTTTGCCTAATGAGGCAACCAGCAAACCCTTAACACTTAAGGCAGCACCGGTAGTGATGCGTTTAAGCAAGGCGTCATCAGTATTTTCAAAATCAACTACCACCTGTATATTGCTATTTGTTGAGCCATCATTCAAAGCAATAAACTGGTTATTACGGAAGGTACGTACCCATCCTTTTACAGTTACATCAATATCGGTTTGTTTACTCTCCAATAAGGCTTTGATCTTTATTCGTTGGCTCATATAGTATATATTTTATTGAGCGGCTAAATTACAATTATTTGATTTAACTCGATAAAAATGAGAGATCGAATTTATCGGCCTATCGTATTAAATCAAGGAGTTTGAGTAACTCTTTGTCTTCAATGGTTGATTGCTGAGATTTATCATAAATAGATAACAAATAGATCTCATTATCAGTAATAGCCAAATAGTTATTACACGCGCCCCTCCTGATTTACCCTTTCCCTTTGATGCAATTGCAAGACGTATTTTGTAACAATCATTACCAAGCGGTACACCTTGTTGAGGTTCGGCTTTAAGTGTAGTGATTAGGAGAGAAATCTCTGTTTTTAATGAGGGATACTTTTTGATAAGCTTTTTTAGCTGCTTATCGAATGGAGGAATTGTTAGAACGCTATAACTCATTTAACAATTCGTCTGCAGAACGACCTCTAAGTTTACCTGTCCTTATTTTTTTAGCATAGTTGAAAGCCTTTTTTATCTCTTTTATTTCTTCTAACAAGGCAGCATCAGGTGTAGAGATAGTCTTTATCTTGGCATCAGTATTTTTGATGAGGTTCATAAAGCTATCTGCTTTTTGATCTTCGATGTCAACTAATAATAACATAGAATAATTGTTTATCAAATTTACCTAATTTGCCTTTCAATCACAAATACAATTAAACAACAGTCCTGTATTGCTATAGGCTGCTAACTAATAATTGTCTGCGAGAATACAGACAATGGTAGTAACTCTTACTAAACCGTCATACAAATTAATTTTGGTAACAAGCCCATGAGTGTTGGCCAATGTGGTTCCTTCCTTGGGAAGGAGGAAGGGGTTTCGGCTGTTTAACCCCTCCCTGCACCCTCCCGTTGGGAGGGAATCGCACATGTCCCTCATCATCAAAAATAAATTTGTAAATTACCCCTTCCGAATTAAAGGCGATGTTGTAATTGCCTTACATTTGCATTTTAAATTAACGCATGATCACCAAAGCCACCGTTGACCGTATTATGGAAGCCACAGATATTGTGGAGGTGATAGGGGAGTTTGTGCAGTTAAAAAAACGCGGAGCCAATTACGTGGGCCTTTCGCCGTTTGCCAATGAGCGTACGCCATCGTTTACGGTATCTCCCGCAAAGGGCATTTTTAAAGATTTCTCTTCGGGCAAGGGCGGCAGCGCCGTTACCTTTTTAATGGAGCTGGAAAAGTTTACCTATCCCGAAGCATTAAAATGGCTGGCTAAAAAATATGGTATTGAGGTACAGGAAACTGTAGAGGCACCCGAAAACAAGGAAGAAGAGTACCGCCGCGAAAGTCTGATGATTGTATCCGGCTATGCCGCTAAATTTTTCCACGAAAGCTTGCTAAATACTGATGAGGGCAAAGCTATTGGGTTAAGCTACTTTAAAGAGCGTGGCTTCAGTAATGAAACTATCGCTAAGTTTGAATTGGGCTATTCGCCCGACCAATGGGAAGCATTTTCCGCGACTGCGATAAAAGAGGGATATCAGGAGGATTTTTTAGTTGAAAGCGGACTGTCGGTTAAGCGTGACAATGGCACCCTGTACGACCGTTACCGGGGCCGGGTGATGTTCCCGATACATAGCTTTACCGGGCGCGTAATAGCTTTTGGCGGTCGTACCCTAAAAAGCGATAAGAACGTACCCAAATATGTAAACTCGCCCGAGTCGGAGATATACCATAAATCAAACGTACTTTATGGCTTATACTTCGCCAAAAAGGCCATCCGCGAGGAAGATAACTGCTATTTGGTGGAGGGTTATGCTGATGTATTGTCCGTTCATCAGGCGGGCATCGAAAATGTGGTGGCATCTTCGGGTACTTCATTGACTGTCGAGCAGATCAGGTTAATCAGCCGTTTTACCAAGAACATTACCATTTTATATGATGGCGATGCGGCAGGCATTAAAGCCTCATTGCGCGGATTGGATATGATATTGGAGGAGGGTCTTAATGTTAAGGTAGTATTATTTCCTGATGGCGACGACCCGGATTCTTATGTACGTAAAGTAGGTACTGCTGCTTTTAAGGCACATATCGATAAAAACAAAAAAGACTTTATACTTTATAAAACCGATATACTGCTCAAAGACGCGGGCAATGATCCTATAAAACGGTCGGAAGTTATACGCGAAATTGTAGAAAGCATTGCTAAGATTCCCGATTCTATCAAAGCTTCAGTCTTCATTAAAGAATGTAGTCATATTCTGCAAATTGATGAACGGTCGTTGTTATCCGAGCTTAACAAAATGCGGTTGGCAAAAGCCAAAAAGGAAAATCAGCAACAAACAACCCGAGAGCCTGAAATAATTGAGGAGCCTTTATTTGACGAACCGCAGGAAAAAACACATGACAGCAACTCGCAGGAAAAAGAAATTGTGCGCCTGCTGCTGCTTTACGGCAATAAGATGATTGATTGGGACGGCATTGCCAATACCTATATCGGTCCGTTTATGATTGCTGAACTGAGCGATGTGGAATTTGAGCATCCTGCAAGTAAAGCCTTTTTAGAAATATACAGCAAGGAGGTTGAAAACGGTGTATTGCCCGAGGAACAGCATTTTATACATCATCCTGATAAAAACATTGTTGACCTGGTGGTTACCTTATTGGCTACCAAATATACCCTAAGCGAGAACTGGTACGAGATGCATAAAATTTTAGTGCCCGACGAGCAGGCTAATATGAAGGCTACTATTTTGGGTGCAATATTTCATCTTAAAAAGCAAAAGGTAGGCAAGATACTGGAGAACCTGCGCAACGAATTGCAAAAAACCGATGTTGAGGCTGACCAGGAAATACTGCTTAGCCAGTATATGCATATGAAAAAGGTGGAAAAAACTATATCCGATTATTTAGGCTCAGTGATATTAAAATAATGGCAACCCACAACGATCTTGGCCGCAAAGGCGAACAATTAGCCAAAATTTTACTGGAAAACGCCGGGTATGAAATATTGGACGAGAACTGGACCTACGGCAAAGCCGAAATTGACCTTATTGCCTATAAGAATAGTGTTATTATATTTACCGAAGTAAAAACACGTACCGGCAACAGCTTTGGCGAACCCGAGGATTTTGTGGATGCCCGCAAGCAAAAGCTGATGGTAGAAGCTGCGGATGAATATATTTATCTGATGGAGCACCAAGGCGAGGTACGGTTTGATATTATATCCGTTTTATTTGACAAGCAAACAAATTATACAATAAAGCATATTGAAGATGCGTTTTGGCCTTCGGCAACCTGATAATAAATGAAAAACAAATTTAACCTACTTTTAGCGGCTATAGTATTTACCATTAGCGCGTGTGGTAATAAGCAACAAAATACTGATAATAATTTAACTCTCAGCCCCGAGTCTGGCACCTCATACAAGGCCGGCAATGTAGTAGTGGCTAAACTAAACTACCCATCAGGCACTAAGCCCGATTCGGTAGTTTACCTGTTAGATTCCGTTAAAATTGCTTCTGTAACTGATTCATCTTCGGTGAAAATTGAAACCGCTAATATGCCGATGGGTATGAAAGTAATTACCGCCAAATTTTACCAGGGCGGGAAAAATCAGGACATATCCACAAACTTTGTGCTAATGGCCGCTAAAGCGCCTGAACAATATACTTATGTGGTTGAAAAGGTTTACCCGCATGATACCAGTGCTTATACCGAAGGTTTATTGTACCAGGATGGTTATTTGTATGAAAGTACTGGTAATAAGGGCGAATCAGATTTGCGAAAGGTTGATTTGAATACCGGCAAAGTTGTACAACGCGTAAAGCTTGACCCTAAATACTTTGGTGAAGGCAGTGCAATTATAGGCGATAAAATAATGATGCTTACCTATCAGGATAAAGTAGGATTTGTATTTGATAAAAGCACCTTTAAGCTGCTTAAAACCTTTAACAACAATGTAGGTGTTGAAGGCTGGGGCGTAACTTACGATGGCAACAAAATATACATGGATGATAGTACCAACCGTATATGGTTTTTAGATAAGAACAACTATAACCAAACCGGCTTTATTGATGTTTATGATGATAAAGGCCGTGTTGATGAAGTTAATGAACTTGAATACATTGATGGCAAACTATACTCAAATATTTATACGTATGATAATATTATAGTTATTGACCCTAAAACCGGCGCGGTTTTACAAAGTATAAATATGGCCAATCTTTGGCCAATGAGCCAACGACCAGCCGGATTTGATAATGATCAAAATGTATTGAACGGCATAGCTTGGGATGCTAAAGGCAAGCGCCTGTTTGTAACCGGCAAAAAATGGCCGCATTTGTACCAGGTAAGGTTTGTGAAAAAGTAAAAGCCAAGCCCCCAACCCCCTAAAGGGGGAGTTTTAAAACAAAAGGCTCTTTGTAAAAATACACAGAGCCTTTTTGCTAACTATCGTTCCCCTTTAAGGGGGGTAGGGGCCTTACCTCCACGCCTTATATTGATTGATCAATCCGTTAGTTGATGAATCATGTGAAGATATCTGATTGTTGTTTCTTAGCTCGGGCAAGATTTTTCCTGCAAGTTGTTTACCCAACTCAACTCCCCATTGGTCAAAGCTGTAAATGTTCCAGATAATGCCTTGTACAAATATTTTATGTTCGTACATAGCTATTAATGAACCCAGGCTGCGCGGGGTTATTTTTTTAAGCAGGATAGAGTTTGTTGGGCGGTTACCTTCAAACACCTTAAATGGCGCCAGTTTTTCAATTTCGGCCGGCGATTTACCTGATGCCTTTAGTTCTGTTACAACCTCATCGTAAGTTTTGCCATTCATTAATGCTTCGGTTTGAGCAAAAAAGTTTGATAGTAGCATGGTATGATGCTCGCCCAGCGGATTATGGGTTTGCGCCGGAGCAATAAAATCGCAAGGGATTAATTTAGTACCCTGGTGTATCAGTTGATAGAAAGCGTGCTGGCCATTAGTACCCGGCTCGCCCCAAATAATTGGTCCGGTTGAATAATCAACGCGGTTGCCATTGCGGTCAACATATTTACCATTACTTTCCATATCGCCCTGCTGAAAATAAGCTGCAAAACGATGCATGTATTGGTCATAAGGCAAAATGGCATTTGTTTCCGCATCAAAAAAGTTATTGTACCAAATGCCTACAAGAGCAAGTATAGTTGGCAGGTTTTGGTCAGGCTCGGCAGTTTTAAAGTGGTTATCCATGGCATGTGCGCCCTGTAATAACTCCACAAAATTATCATAACCAATGCTAAGGGCAATAGATAAGCCAATAGCGCTCCACAAAGAGTAACGACCGCCTACCCAATCCCAAAACTCAAACATGTTTTTGGTATCAATACCAAATTTTGAAACACCATCCGCGTTGGTTGATAATGCGGCAAAGTGTTTGGCCACATCAACATCCTTACCGCCGTTGCTGATAAACCAGTCGCGTGCGCTATGTGCGTTGGCCATAGTTTCCTGGGTGGTAAAAGTTTTTGAGGCTATCAGGAACAGTGTTGTATCGGCATTTAAGCCTTTCAATGTTTCGGCAATATGTGTACCATCAACATTGGATACAAAGTGCATATTCAAATGATTTTTGTAAGCCTTTAAAGCTTCGGTAACCATCACCGGCCCTAAATCAGAGCCGCCTATGCCAATGTTAACTACATCAGTAATGGCCTTGCCGGTATAACCCTTCCATGTACCCGAGATGATAGCTTCGCTAAATTCTTTCATGTGCTGTAATACGCTGTTTACGTCAGGCATTACATCTTTTCCATCAACATAAATAGGCGTATTACTTTGGTTGCGTAAAGCAATGTGCAGTACGGGCCTGCCTTCGGTAACATTTATCACTTCGCCGCTAAACATTGCGTTTATTGCATCATTTAGCCTACACTCTTTGGCTAACTGTAGCAATAAAGCTATAGTTTGATCGTCGATCCGGTTTTTTGAATAATCAAGTAAAATGTCTTCAAATCGCGCAGAGAACTTTTCAAAGCGTTGATTATCAGATTCAAATAAACTTTTAAGGCTTTTGGCAACCACATCTATATAATGGTCGGTTAAATATTTGTAAGCCTGCGTGGTGGTAAAATCGATGTTTGGCAGCATGTTTGATGAATTTTAAAGCAAAAATAGAATTTAATATTTAGCCACGTATTAAATTTAAAATTAATGCCGAAGCGCAAAATATTCTATCCGTTTAGGATGGATGCACAATATAAATGCTCATTATATTGTCAGTTTTTCAAAATATTTTGAAAAACGTTTACATATTTGAAATTATTATTTAATATATTTGTATCGATGATAACAAAAGTAATTTTTTATCATCAAATTAATAATCGGACTTAAAAATGTTGTATTATGTTTGAGAAACTATTTATGCTTGTTAAAAATAACGCCGGGATGGCTGTTATTGACAATCCTGTAATTCCAGTTAAATACCATGAAGCCATTATCAATGAAGCATCAAGCTCAATTATTGAGGTTTTAAAATGGCAACTGGAAAGTGGCAAGTTAAAAGATATGGTAAAGTATTTTCAGTTTCCGCATTTGTATAACAACAACCCGCTTATAACAGGTGTTATTAATAAGTTTGCCAACAAACTAAATAATAATTATGGTATTGAGCCTGCCGCCGCCGCCGGGGTTGCAAAAAAATTAATGACACCAGTAATGCATACCCTGATGCAACAATCAACAGAAAAAAATAATGATTTTGCATTAAGTAAATTGTTAGGTAGCCTAAGCGGAAACAAAACCGGAATGGATTTACTGCTAAGCCAATTGGCTATAGCTTAAAAATAATATTTGTCCCGATAGCTATTGGGGTTAAGGGTCTGTAGTTACGCTGCAGGCCTTTTTTATTTAAGCCTGTTATACAATTTTTTATATTTGCCGCATGACTAAAGAACAGATACAGGATTTAAGGGATAGAGTAGCTTCCCTGAGGAGGCATCTTTGACATCGACAAGAAGCTTAATGCATTACAACAGGAAAACGAAATAACCATAGGCCCTAATTTTTGGGATCATCCTAAAGAGGCCGAAAAGGTACTGGCCTCCATAAAAGCCAAAAAAATATGGACAGACGCTTATCAGGCTGTAGCCTCGGCAGTTGAAGATACGGGTGTATTATTTGAGTTTTTTCAGAGCGGCGATGCTACCGAAGCCGAAATGCAGGAGCAATATAATGCTGCCATTAAAGCAGTTGAGGAGCTTGAATTTAAAAACATGCTATCGGCCGAGGAAGATCAGTTAAATGCCGTATTGCAAATTACCGCCGGTGCCGGCGGCACTGAAAGCTGCGACTGGGCAGGTATGCTGATGCGCATGTACATTATGTGGGGCGAAAAGAATGGCTATAAAATTACCGAGCAGGATTTTCAGGAAGGCGATGTAGCCGGAGTAAAAACGGTTACGCTGCAATTGGAAGGCGATTTTGCTTATGGCTACCTGAAAGGCGAAAACGGTGTACACCGGTTGGTGCGTATATCGCCGTTTGACTCAAATGCCAAGCGACATACTTCATTTGCATCCGTGTATGTTTACCCACTGGTGGACGATACCATTGAGATTGAAGTTAACCCCGCTGATATTGAGTTTGAAACCTTTCGCTCTGGCGGTGCAGGCGGACAGAACGTAAATAAGGTAGAAACCGCCGTACGCTTATACCATAAACCATCAGGCATTATTATCAAAAACCAGGAATCGCGCTCGCAATTACAGAATAAAGATAATGCTATACGCTTGTTGAAATCACAGTTATACGAGATAGAAATGCGTAAGCGTATGGAAATTACTAACCAGATAGAGGGCAATAAGAAGAAGATAGAATGGGGTTCGCAGATACGTAACTATGTATTGCATCCCTATAAACTGGTTAAAGATTTAAGAACAGACTACGAAACCTCAAACGCGCAAGGTGTTTTGGATGGCGACCTTGACGACTTTTTAAAAGCCTACTTGATGGAGTTTGGCGGGCCGAAAAGCTAATTCTAAATATATCAAAGGTGTTCCATTTTTAGTGGGTGGAACAACCCGAACACATGGAACACCTAACTGTAAAGACTTACGAAGTTTCAAAAACTTCGTAAGTCTTTAATTTTCGCAAATGTATTACTGACATTTGCTTTATACTTCCCGATTTTTTTTTCATACTTGTAGTACCAATTAAAACCAACATGAAAAAGATATGCTTATTTGTAGCGGCGCTTATGCTGTCGTCGTTATTAACTTATGCGCAGGATGCGCCGATACCTTTATACAGCGGCGCTGTACCAAATTCAAAACCTGCTCCCGAAAATTATGTTGAGCCTGCTACCAAAGCATTCAGTACCAGTAAAGTAACTATCCCTACTATTACACCTTATTTCCCTGAAAAGGGAAAGGCCAACGGCACCGCCGTTATTATCTGCCCGGGTGGTGGTTATAGCGGCCTTGCCATTAAATCAGAAGGGTATGATGTTGCACAGGAGTTTGCCAAAATTGGCGTTACAGCCTTTGTGTTAAAATACCGCTTGCCAAGCGACCTGATAATGGTTGATAAAACTATTGGTCCGCTGCAGGATGCCGAGCAGGCAATGCTTATAGTTCGCAGCCGTGCTGCTGAGTGGGGGCTTAATCCCGCTAAAATTGGTATTATGGGCTTTTCAGCAGGGGGGCATCTGGCCTCAACCCTGGCTACACATTTTGATAAGGTTGTTATTGACAATAAAAGCAATGTTAGCCTTCGCCCTGATTTTGCCATACTGATGTACCCGGTAATAACCTTTGGCGAAAAAACACATCGCGGCTCAAAAAATAATCTGATAGGTGCAAACGCTACACAGGATATGGTTGATCTGTACAGCAATGAAAAACAGGTTACCGCCAATACCCCAATTACCTTTTTGGTTCAGGCGGCCGATGACAGGACCGTACCGGTAGAAAATTCATTAATGTTTTATAACGCCTTGTTAAAAGCTAACGTTAAAGGCGAGATGCACATTTATGCCGAAGGGGGCCATGGGTTTGGCTTAAACAACCGCAAAAGCAAAGCTCACTGGTTTGACTGGTGCACAAGCTGGCTGGATACTAATGGATTGTTAACCAGCGCAACAAAATAATACCCATTTGTCATTTCGAACGAGGAACGAGGAGAAATCTTAAAGGCGCAATAAGTAAGGCGTTTAAGATCTCTCACTTCGTTTCGAGATGACAATAATATAATCTTACCCCATCAAAACATATTACCCTTAGTTTGTTTAACTTTAACCAAACTATGTTGTCATGCTTATTAAAAAGATATTAATCGGGATTGATAATAGTCCTTATGCCGAACATGCCGCTAAATACGGGTTTGATATAGCACACTCCTTTAAAGCCAAAGTTGGGCTGGTGCATATTGTTGAACCGATGTATTTCCCCCCTGCAACAGGTATGGATCCATTGTCCGGACAAATGCCTACAATAGCCGGGGATGTTGAACTATATAATGTTCAGAATGATGCTTCGGAAAACCTGTTAGATCAATTTACTAAAAAGTTTGGCGGCGATTTGGAAGTTTCGCATTTTAATGAGTTTGGAGACACTGCCGATGGCATTATTGATTGCTGTAAGGAGTTTAAGGCAGATATGATAGTTGTTGGTACCCATAGCCGTAGCGGGCTTGATCGCCTGCTATCAGGCAGCATTGCCGAGCACGTAGTGCGCCATGCCCAAGTGCCGGTGCTGGTGGTACCTTTTAAGGATCATAGTTAGTAGTTCATGGTTCATAGTATATTAACCGATTTGTCATTCTGAACGATAGTGAAGAATCTTATTCAGAGGATTTGTCGGTCTATGCAAAGTGTATAAGATCCTTGGTTACACTCAGGATGACAACAGGGCTTTTCAAGACCATGAACTATGATCCATGAACCACCAACCGCTTAATAAAGCAATCTAAACTTAATAGTATGCTCTATCGCTTTTAATTCATTAAGCACTTCGGTACCGTAACCGGCATCTACATCCGTAATAACGTAGCCTATTTGTTGGTTGGTTACCAAAAACTCGCCAACTATATTAATGTTGTGGCGGGCAAATACATCATTTATTTTAGCCAGTATACCCGGTACGTTTTTATGGATATGTATCAGGCGGTGCGCGTTATTAATACGCGGGGGCTGCAAATCAGGGAAGTTAGCGCTGGTATGCGTTTTTCCCTCGTTCATAAAGGCAATTACGCGTTTAGGTAAAAAGTCCTCGTTGCGCGGATTATGTTTGGGGTCGTCAAAAATAATTATACCCAGTTCGCCCGCGGTTTCGGCTACCTTGCGGCTTACTTTACCAAAACAGCCAATAACCTTTAATTTGGTTGCCTGTTGTACCTGTTCGGGTGTAGGCTGGTGTTCCTCGTCGCAAAATAAAATACCGGCTTCTAATAAGTATTTATCCTCAATTTCCTGGCGGTGCCTGATATTATAACCCTCTTTTTGTATTTGCGACATCGCCTCATCCTCTACATTGCCTACTACCAAACATTTAATACGGTTTTTAGGGTATGATATAGCGCGCGGAAGTTTGTTGATGTATAAAAACTCGTCAAAGCTTGGCGTAATATGGTCGGCCTTTTCGGCAACTGATTTACGTTCGATATTCTCGGTAAATGCAAAAAATTTCTTGATCATGCCTGATTCCTTCAACTGGTAATCAGAATAACCATCGCCAATACCATAAATATCGCCCTGTAAGTTTAATTCTTTCAGTAGCTTAACCTTACCGCCTTCCTGTGATAAAGGATTTTTCTGATCATAACCAATAATGTTTCCTTCGTCATCAAACACAAAGGTATTGGCATATATGTTTTCTTTTTTAATATGATACTCGGTTACTACCGGTATAATAAATTCCTTAAAACCACCCGATACGATAAGCACTTCGTCCTGGTGATTTTTAAAAAAGATGGTATTGCGCGAAAAAGAGGTAGAT
Source organism: Mucilaginibacter sp. (assembly GCA_025929405.1). GTDB lineage: Bacteria > Bacteroidota > Bacteroidia > Sphingobacteriales > Sphingobacteriaceae > Mucilaginibacter. The sequence goes on from JAICMD010000006.1 coordinate 12,031, forward strand.
ACCTTTTTCCGAAGATGTGATATCAGTTGCTTTAAATGGTCGCGGTTAGCCTGCAGTAGTTTTACACGGGCCTCAAGGCTTTGGGTAAACGATAGTTTACCTTCCATTGATGCATTGGTCAGATCCTCAATTTTACGGTATATTTCTTCCCTGTCCGGACGGTCTTTTAATGATATACGTGCCAGTTCGTCCAGCGCTTCTACCTGGGTAAATGTGCTGTCAAAATCTATAATAAAATATTGTTGTTCCATCGTTGGGCGACAAACCTCTATGGACTATTGGGGGTAAGTCGGTGCAAAAGTGCAACTTTTGAATGAAATTCTGATAATTAATCATCAGAATTTATGCCTGAATTACCATGTGAGTGTAAATTATTATTTGCCAAGCCGTGCGCAAACCTCCTCAATTGTTTTGCTAATAGATTTAAACTCAATCCCAATAGCCTGTTTTATTTTGCTATTGTCAAAATCGCGGTTAAGCGAAGCAGATTTAGCCGCTATTTTATCAATAGCCGGCGGGCGCCCGGTTATAAACGCAGCCAATGCCGCACCACGCCAGGCAAACTCCATCATCCAGGGTTTTGCATAGGCAGCAGGAGGGTTTACACCAAAGCATTTGGCAATTTCGGTAGTAATTTGTTTATAGTTACGATTTTCGGCGCTTATAATGTAACGTTCGGCGGTGATATTGCTGTTCATCAAAGCTATCATACATTTAGCCACATCTTCTACATCAACAAAACCGGCGCTGCCCAAAGTATAAAATTTAAGCCCCTTGCGCACAGTTTCAAATAGCTGCCCGCTACCCTCAACACCCGCATTTGGGCCGATTATAAGCGATGGGTTTACTATTACCGCATCCAACCCTTCGGCAATGCCGCGCCAAACTTCCATTTCGCTTTCCAGTTTTGACAGGGCATAGCCATCATCTTCGGTGGATGCATCCAGATGATGGTTTTCGGTTGTTAACTCGCCGGGTTTAGGGTATCCTATGGCAGCGATGGAGCTTACATGTATCAATCGTATGCCTTTATCCAAACATAAATTAACGATGTTGGCCGTACCGGTAATATTGGTGCGTATCATGGGCTGTTTATCGGCCTGTTTTAATGATACCCACGCAGCGCAATGGTAAACCTGCGTTATGCCTTGTAAGGCTTCTTCTAACGCAAAAACATCCAGCATATCGGCATCAACCCACTCAATTTTGTTACTATAAGGTACAAGCAAATTGGGTATTACCGATGTTGCCCGTTTGGTACAACGGATAGAATTACCGGCAATAATAAGTTGCCTGGCTACTTCAGTCCCTAAGAAACCTGTTGCGCCTGTTACGAGAATATGCATATATGCGTTAATGTACAGATATGCAAATGTGCAGATGTGCAGATGCTTTTCCTAATCTATTGTTAAATTTAATCATGCAATAAAAATTTGCACATCTGCATATCTGCACATCCGCACATCCAAAAAAATCTGCACATTTGCATATCTACACATTTGCACATCGATATACATGTCATTAGCCGATTTTTTTACTCCTGTTGACCTGCAAAAGCTTACGCCCAAAAGCGGATTTTATACAAGCCAGTTAGGGAGCAAAATTTCTTATTATACCGATTCTTTCCCCGATCTTGAAGAAAAGGATATTGCCTTAATTGGTGTTATGGACGATAGGATGGCGGTTAATAATCAAGGTTGTGCGCTTGGGGCCGATTATGTGCGCGAAAAGCTATACCAGTTAAATGAGGGGCCATACACCACTAAAATTGCCGATTTGGGTAACATTAAACAGGGACAAACTGTAACGGATACTTACTATGCCGTTAAAATTGTAGTAGCCGAATTAATTAAAAAAGATGTGGTGCCGGTTATAATTGGCGGCGGGCAGGATGTTACCTACGCGCAATACCTGGGCTATGAAGAACTGGAGCAAAAGGTTGATTTGGTGGTGGTCGATTCGCACTTTGACCTGGATGATGACAGCGATAGCGAAAGTATGGAAACCACGTCGTTATCCTATCTAAACAAAATATTTGTACACGAGCCATCTTACCTGTTTAATTACAGCAACCTGGGTTATCAAACTTTTTTTGCCAGTCAGGATAGCCTGCGGGTAATGGAAAAGCTATATTTTGATGTCCACCGACTTGGCGAATTAAGCGGTCAGGTAAACGTTGCCGAACCTATTATCCGTAATGCAAATATGATAAGCTTTGATATAAGCGCCATACGCTCGGCTGATGCGCCTGCTAATGCCAATGCCACACCCAACGGTTTTTATGGCGAGGAAGCATGCCAGTTATGCCGTTACGCAGGCATTAGTGATAAGCTGACTTCTATTGGTTTTTACGAGTTTAACCCGGCTTATGATAATAACGGGCAAACAGCCATGCAACTGTCGCAAATGATATGGTATTTTGTGGATGGCTTTTATAATCGGAAAAAGGATTTTCCGCTGCAGCCCAAATCGCAATACCTTATCTACAAAACCAGCCTGAAGCATGACGACCATGAACTGGTATTTGTTAAAAGCAAAAAATCCGACCGCTGGTGGATGCAAGTGCCTTACCCTACAGGCGGCTCAAAAAACGAGCGTTTTCATCTGGTGCCATGCCGTTACGAGGATTATAAAACCGCCGTTGACGGCGAATTGCCCGACTTATGGTGGCGCACTTATCAAAAATTAAATTAACTATTACAATTCTTAGCACGTATAGGCGTTATAAAGCGTCAGTTATTTATAATGAAGAAATTACTTTTCCTGCTTTTAGCTTTACCGCTATTTACTTTTGCGCAAACCACTACCTTTACCATAAAGGGCCATGTAGGTAACTTAAACAGCCCGGCACGTATGTACCTGCTATACCAGTTGGGGGCCAATAAAATTGCCGATTCATCAGCCGTGATTAATGGCGATTTTAGTTTTACCGGCAAATTACTTAACCCTACCAATGCTTACCTGGTTACCGATTATAAGGGAGTAGGCCTTACCAAGCTTACGGTTAACCTGGATATGCTAAGCTTTTTTATTGATGATAAAAGCGAAATAAATATAACATCGGCTACTGATTCGGTTGCCAAAGCTAAAATTACAGGCTCCGTAATTAATGATGAGAACGTAAAGCTGTTATCACAGATAAACCCTATAATGGCCGAAGTTAATAAACTTACTGCACAGATACAGGCAACCCCGCAGGCTAAACAAAATACCGATGCTTTCCAGATAGAGGTGCATGATAAGTTTGCGGCCTTGCAAAGCAGGCAGCGGTCGGTACTGCAAACGTTTATTTTGGCCCACCCGGCAAGTTATTTGAGTTTGATTGCCCTAAATTCAATAGATAATAAAACCGATCCCTTTGAAGCCGAACGTTTGTATAATACACTTGCCCCAAATTTAAAGGAAACAGAAGCCGGCAAAATAATTAAAATTAATATTGAACATGCAAAGGTTACTGCTATTGGTGCAGTTGCGCCTGATTTTACGCAGAAAAATATTAATGATATACCTATTAAACTTTCATCATTCAGGGGTAAATATGTATTGATTGATTTTTGGGCATCATGGTGCGGGCCTTGCCGAGAGGAAAACCCCAATCTGGTTAAAAATTATAATAAGTACAAAGCCAAAAACTTTACTATCCTGGGGGTATCGTTAGACCGGCCCGGAGCAAAGGACGACTGGCTGGCTGCCATAAAAAAAGACGGCTTAATTTGGCCGCAGGTAACCGACCTTAAATTTTGGGAAAACGAAGTAGCCGAACTTTATGCGGTTACGGCTATCCCCGCCAACTTTTTGATTGACCCTTTTGGAAAAATTATTGCCCGTGATTTGCGCGGCCCTGATCTTGACAGGAAATTGGCTGAGGTGTTGGGAAAGTAGTAATATTTTATTGTCATCCTGAGCGATAGCGAAGGAGCTTGTACGTCTTGTAATCGCAGCTTTTTTATAAGATTCTTCGCTATCGTTCAGAATGACAGTCTGTATTATTTTACTGCATATACTTACCCACAATAGGCATCCTGCGGCCCATGCCAAAGGCTTTTGGCGATACCCGTAGTATTGGCGGAGTTTGATAGCGCTTATGTTCGGCAATGTTTACCAATCTGATTACTTTACGTACTATAGCCTCATCAAAACCCATCTTAATGATCTCGGCTGACGAGCAGCGATGTTCTACGTATTCGCGTAATATTTTATCCAGTACATCATATTCCGGCAACGAGTCGGTATCTTTTTGCCCCGGCCTTAACTCGGCTGATGGTGGCTTGATGATAGAGTTTATCGGGATTATTTCGCGCTCGCGGTTAATATGTTGTGCCAGCTCAAAAACCTGTGTTTTATAAACATCGCCAATTACGGATATACCGCCGCACATATCGCCATATAAAGTGCCATAACCTACTGCGGCTTCGCTTTTGTTAGATGTGTTAAGCAATATGTAGCCAAACTTATTACACATGGCCATCAAAACTACCGCCCTGCTGCGCGATTGTATATTTTCCTCGGCGATATTAAAGGGCAGGTTATTAAATTGCGGATGAAGCGCCGTTTCAAAAGCGTCCGTAATATGTTTAATAGCAACGATCTCGTGTTTGCAACCCAGGTTGTTAACCAAATCTTCCGCATCTTTTAATGAATGATCGCTTGAAAACTTAGATGGTAACAATACCGCCATTACGTTTTCCGGGCCTAAGGCCTCAGCAGCCAATGCACATACCACCGCCGAATCAATACCGCCCGACAAACCTAAAATAGCCTGCTTAAACCCTGATTTATAAAAATAGTCCTGTATGCCTAATATCAGCGCACGATGTATCTGGTCAATATCGCTCTCGGCTTCCGTACGTAAGGTTGATTTGTGGTCGAAAGTTATTTGGCCATTATCAGTTAAAGTATAATAAGTCAGGCTTTCTTCAAAATAGGGCAATTCATCAACCAGTTTGCCGGTATTATCAAAAACCAATGATCCGCCGTCGAATATTAATTCGGTTTGTGCCCCAACAGTATTTACATAAAACAGTGGCAGTTTATAGCGGCTGGCATTATCTTTTAATATATTGATACGTTCATCATCGTGTGTGTAAGAAAACGGCGAGGCCGCAATGTTGATCATTACATCAGGCTGCTGCTGTATAAGCGTATCCATTGGCCGGGTTATATATAACGGATTTTCAATGGTGTTCCACAAATCCTCGCAAATAGTTAGTGCAATCCGGTGCCCCTTAAAATCAATGCAGTTAAACTCGGTTGATGGTTCAAAATAGCGATACTCGTCAAAAATATCATAGTTAGGCAGCAGGGCCTTGTTTACTATGGCTTTAACCTTACCGTCCTCAATAAAATAAGCGGAGTTGTTAAGATCTTTACCTTCTATTTTATTATTAGGAGTTGGCAGGCCAATAATGCAGGCAATGCCAGTGCAGGCTTCGGCTACTTTTTTAGCGGCATCCTCGCACTGGCTTATAAATTCGTTAAACTCTAAAAAATCGCGTGCAGGATAGCCGCAAACACAAAGCTCAGAAAATACTACCAGGTCGGCGCCATTAGCGCGGGCTTGTTGTATGTTATCAATAATTTTTGCTGTGTTCGACTCAAAGTTGCCTATATGATAGTTAAGTTGGGCTAACGCTATTTTCATAGTATTTATAACTAATTACCGGGGTACGAAGTTTGCAGGTAATGTAAATAATAAACTATTTTTATCCGAAGTATAAAAATGGCCTGTATGTACCGCAAATCAAAGCAAATTTATTTATTTATTTTCATAGCACTGGTAATTACTGCCTGCAACCGCAATAAAAAGGTGAATGTGAGCAATATCCCCGTTAATGTTAACATCGAACGTTTTGATAAAGATTTTGATGCCATGCGTACAAAACCTATGGCGCAGCAAGCCGCTTATCTTCAAAAAAAATACGGTATTTTTTACCAGGATTTTATTGAAAACATATTAGGTGCCGGGAGCACGAAAGACACTGCTTACTTTGCAACGCTCAGGCAGATATTTGCCGGTAAACCCTACCAGGATCTGAAACATGATGTAGACTCCGTATATCAGCATGGGTTGAATAAGCAAAATGACGAACTTACCGATGTCTTCAGGCGAATAAAATATTATTATCCGCAAAAAAAGCTTCCTAAGGTATACGCCTATATTTCCGGTTTTCAGGCTCAAACCACTATTGGCGATGGATATTTTGGTGTTGGGTTAGACCTTTTTTTAGGGGCAAATTCAAGATTTTACCCAGCCTTGGTTGAAAATTTTCCGCGCTATCTTTCGCGCCGGTTTACGCCGGAGAATATTGTCCCGCGGATTGCCGAAGGTATAACCCGCGAGGATATGTTTCCCGAAAATGAGAATGACAAATCGTTATTGGCTAAAATGATCTATAACGGCAAGATTATGTATTTTATAGATGAGATATTACCCGATGTGGCCGATTCGGTAAAGATAGGTTATACCGCCAATCAGCTTAAATGGTGCGAGGATAATAAAGCCAACATCTGGACCTATTTTATGGAAGAGAACCTGCTATATGAAACCGATTACCAAAAAATACAGACCTACCTAACCGAAGCGCCATTTACACCCGGCCTGGGAGAAAAAAATGATTCGGCACCTAAATTAGGGGTTTGGACAGGTTGGCAAATTGTACGGCAATACATGGTCAAAAACCCTGATGTTACGCTGCAGCAACTCATGGCGCAAACTGATGCGCAGAAGATACTGAACGGGGCTAAGTATAGGCCTAAGGATAGTGAACAGTGATTGGAGGTTAGTGATTAGGCAATTGTGAATGGTTAATGGGCAATGCCTGGTCTAAGTTTAGCGTAGCGTAACTTAGACCTATAATGTTTTAAGCTTTCAGCTTACGCAAGCAGAATGCTTGCGACATTTTAGGTCGAAGTTTGTAAACTTCGACCAGTGAAGAGTTAAGAAAACCTATTTTAGGACAAGACACTCACCATTCGCTACTGACCACTCACTATTTCACACTATAATCCCTTTGCGTTATCAAAAAACTGGCACGTTCTTCTTTGTGGAAGGGGATATTCCAGTTGCCCTGGTAGCTTACTTTGGCAGGTAGCAGTTCGCCGTTAAAGGGGATAAGTTCTATGTTCATCTTTACATCAAAATCAAATAACAGGTTACTATATTTCATATCCACGTAGCGGCCCAGTATTTTAAAAGTGCGCATATCAAAAATGGTGGTTAGCTCGCGTATCATCACATCACCATCAGATATGCTTGGTTTTTTCACTACTTTAAAACGGTATACCGGAATGCTATCCAGGTACCTGCCGCGTGTAAATTCATAAAAGTAAAACTCGCGCATATCCTTGCCAAATATTTCGGTTTTGCTGCTTAAAAAAGGGATGCCTGTTACCTTGCGACCGGGAGAGAATATCAGCGTTTTTAGCTTGTCCTTATAAGATTGGTTTTTGCCATCGATCTTAAATATCGCATCCGAATTACTAAACTCCGAATTGTAGGCATTGGTAAAAATATAATCAAACATCTCTACCGTATACAACTCATATTTGCCGTTCTTTTTAAACATATTACCCTTATCCTGTTTGGCAAGATACTGTATCCTGGGTTTACCATTTACTACCGAATGTTTGATAAGGCGGTACAATTCGCCATCAACTTTATTTTTTTTATCATAAGTGTAAATATGGTTATCGGCAATAAAGTTGTAACGCTTCATATTGCGGAAGGCTTTATAAAAGCCCGTATCAGCTACAACCGCATCAATAAAATCCTGCGCGGTAAGCTTATGAGATTTAATATTTACGGCTGAATCGATAACTACCGTTAATACAGTATCGGGGTTAAAGCGTTGGGCGTAGCTATGGGTGCTTACAAATGTTATAGCAAGAAAGACGAGCAGTTTTTTAAACATTATTTTACTCTTGTAAGTAACATCAGCCCTGTAGACCAATTAAACGTAGTTTGCACAAAATCAGTCTCATCTTGGAGCTTTTTTATTAACCGGTCAACATGTTGTTGATGGCCTTCCGGCCAGTTTGGTTGGGGCAGCAGGTCATCAATTAAGTAAAAACCGCCGGGTTTTACTAAACCTAATGCAACATCAAGGTTGTCAAACTTTCCGGGCCAGGCATCGGCAAATATCAGGTCAAACTGTTCCCCTTTATAATTTAACAGCCAATCGTTACCATCCTCGCAATAAAAGTTTATCCTTTCATCGGCTTTAAAAATAGCTTTCGCCACGTTTTGCCAATGCGAACTATTATCAATTGAATAAATAGATGATGTACTATCTGCACCTTCAACTAACCATGTTAATGACAAGCCTGTACCTGTACCTATTTCTAAAAAGCGTCCGGTAGGTTTTGAGGCTGCTAACGTTCTGAGTAACGAGCCTGTTTGAAGATCAGACGGCATATTAAAGCCCAGCTTTTCACTTGCTGCTTTTACTGCTGCATAATATTCAGGAATAGTGATATTTTGATCGTTAAGCATAATATTTATTTTATAGATGCTATGATCTATCAACCATCAACTATTAGCTAATTGCCCAATTGCTTTATAGCGATATATGACATCAAACCCACGCTGGTCTCTAAAGCTTTCTCCTCAATATCAAATGTAGGGGTATGTACAGATGATGTAATGCCGCGCACTTCGTTACGTGTGCCTAAACGATAGAAACAGGCATCAGTTGCCTGACTAAAATAAGCAAAGTCTTCGCCAGCCATCCATATATCCAGATCAAGCACATTTTCTTTGCCCAGATAATCCTCGGCAAAGCCGCGTGCTGATGCAGTAAGTTTTGGCTCATTGGTTAAAAACGGGTAGCCTTTAACAATATTAAAATCGCAGGTTGCACCCATGCTTTCGGCAATGCCTTTGGCCATTTTTACCATTTTTTCGTGAGCCTCGGCGCGCCATTTTTCATCTAACGCGCGGAAAGTACCTTCCAGCTTTACCTCGTTAGGGATAACATTGGTAGCGCCGTTGGCAGTTACTTTGCCAAATGAAAGCACACAGGGGCTTTTAGGATCTGAAAAACGACTAACCACCTGTTGCAGGGCAGTTAAAATATGCGCGGTGATGATAACAGGATCGATATTTTGCTGTGGCTGTGCGGCATGACCACCCTTACCGGTAACGGTAACATACAATTCGTCGGTTGATGCCATGTACTGACCTGAGCGGAAACCTACCTTACCCGCATCAATCAATGGCATTACATGTTGCCCTATAACGGCTTGTGGTTTTGGATTCTCTAATACGCCTTCTTTAATCATGATGCTGGCACCGCCCGGCAATTTTTCTTCTGCAGGCTGAAATATCAGTTTTACGGTACCGCCAAACTCGCTTTTCAATGATGAAAGTATTTTTGCTACACCCAATAACGACGAAGTATGCACATCGTGCCCGCAAGCGTGCATAATGCCATTGTTTTGCGATTTATAAGGCACATCATTTGCTTCGGTAATGGGCAGGGCATCCATGTCCCCGCGTAATGCTATTACATTGGCTGATGGCTTATCTCCTGTTATTAAAGCTACCAACCCGGTATCGGCCATTTTGGTATAGGCTATACCTAACTCATCCAGTTTTGAGGCAACAAATGCCGATGTTTCATACTCGTGGAAAGAAAGCTCAGGATGGCTATGTAAATGACGACGGTTGGCTACAACCTCGTTAAAAATATTTTTGGCTAATTCCTGTATCTGCTGTTTAATCATTGGATTGGTCTGCTTTGGTAGGATTTATTTTTTCGGGTATAATAAAAAGGCTCAAAAACGATCCTTTAAGTTGCTGCATCATTTTTTCGGCGGCAAGATGTGTCCTGAAATCGCCAGCATGTACCTTAAAATTGGGTTCAACATAAGTAATGTACGTGCGTATATCAGGAAAGCGCTGCTGAAATTTTGCCTGGGCATTATAAGCCGCTCTACGGTCAGATCCGCTGTATATCTGCACCCTGTACCCATTTGATGAATATGGGGCAGCCGCGTTTGTTGATGCCGTTTTACCTTTAACACTAAAGCGTTTGGCAATAAGGGTATCAATGCGCGGGTCTTTTATCACTTCAACTTTGCCCCGTTCCTGCGCAAATATCGGCATAAAAAAAACACATCCGACTATACAGCAAAAAAGTGCCTTATAAACGGATGCGTTTTTCATTTTTCCAAATTTTTATTTGTCATCCTGGAGCGTAGGATCTTACAAGCTTTGACAAGATTCTGTGCTATGTTCAGAATGACAATTATAAAGGTATTTTATGCCTGGCCCACGCCGTGGCAGTTTTTGTATTTTTTACCACTGCCGCATGGACATGGATCATTCCTGCCTATTTTCTGCTCAACCCTAACCGGGGTTGCTTTTTGCATTTGGCGCATATCTTCCGGCATATCGCTGTAGTTACCACTCTCATTTACCAACTCAGGTTTTGAGGCGCGTATTTGCCTGTTATCGGGCTGCGGTAATGGTCGCGCTTCCTGTATATCATCAGGTGCCTGCTGCGAAGCAATACCACCCCTGAACAGGAAGCCTACCAACTCCTTGTTTACACTGGTAAGCAACTGTCTAAACAGTTCAAAAGCTTCAAACTTATAAACTAGCAGCGGGTCCTTTTGTTCATATACGGCGTTTTGTACAGACTGCTTTAACTCATCCAGTTCCCGCAGGTGTTCTTTCCATGCATCATCAATAAGCGCAAGGGTTACATTTTTTTCAAATGATTTTACCACCTCAAACCCATGATTCTCAACCGATGTTTTAAGCGGAACAACGATTTGCATGCCGTGTATTCCATCAGTAAACGGTACCACAATATTTTCAACCAGGTTGCCGCGCGTATCATAAACATCCTTTAAAACAGGGTATGCCTGTTGGGCAATAGCTTCTGATTTACGTTTGTAAAAGTCGCTTACCTCTAAAAATACTTTATCAGTAAGATTGCTTATAGATAGTGATGTAAACTCATCCTGCGAAATATTAGTATCAACCGAGAACAGACGAATTAGCTCCAGGTGAAAACCTTCGTAATTGTTTAACTCTTTATATTCGGTAACAATATCATCAACCACATCAAATATGGTGTTATTGATATCAACATCCAGTCTTTCGCCAAACAGGGCGTTTTTACGTTTAGTATAAATTACCGTACGCTGTGAGTTCATTACATCATCATACTCCAATAAGCGTTTACGTATGCCAAAGTTGTTTTCTTCAACCTTTTTCTGCGCACGCTCAATTGAGTTTGATATCATGGAGTGCTGTATCACCTCGCCCTCCTCAATGCCCATCTTCACCATCAGGTTTGATATACGCTCTGACCCGAATAAACGCATCAGGTTATCCTCTAACGATACGAAGAACTGAGACGAACCCGGGTCGCCCTGCCTGCCCGAACGGCCACGCAACTGGCGGTCAACACGGCGCGACTCATGGCGCTCGGTACCTACAATGGCCAAGCCACCGGCTTCTTTTACACCGGGGCCTAACTTAATATCCGTACCACGGCCTGCCATGTTGGTGGCTATAGTTACTGTACTGGCATTACCTGCTTCGGCAACAATTTCGGCCTCGCGCTGGTGCAGTTTGGCGTTCAGTACGTTATGTTTAATGCCGCGCAGTTTAAGCATACGGCTCAATAATTCAGATATCTCAACCGAGGTAGTACCTACCAGCACCGGCCGGCCGGCTTGTGTTAACTTAACAATCTCGTCGGCAACGGCATTGTATTTTTCGCGTACGGTACGGTACACCAAATCCTGCATATCCTTACGGCTGATTGGGGTGTTGGTTGGTATTTCTACTACGTCCAGCTTATAAATTTCCCAAAACTCGCCTGCTTCTGTAACGGCCGTACCGGTCATGCCGCAAAGCTTGTGGTACATCCTGAAGTAGTTTTGCAGGGTAATAGTTGCAAAGGTTTGGGTAGCATCCTCAACCTTTACATTCTCTTTAGCTTCAATAGCCTGGTGCAACCCGTCTGAGTAACGGCGACCGTCCATAATACGGCCGGTTTGCTCATCTACAATTTTTACCTTGCCTTCATCTAAAATATACTCGGTATCTTTTTCAAATAAAGTATATGCTTTTAGCAGTTGGTTGATAGAGTGTATACGCTCTGATTTGATAGAGTAATCGCGCATCAACTCATCCTTGCGGTTAATTTTTTCGCTGTCAGGCAGATCTGCTTTTTCAATATCAGCAATTTCAGTACCTACGTCGGGCATTACAAAAAAGTGGGGATCCTCGCCGGCGGCGGTTATCAGCTCAATACCTTTTTCGGCCAGCTCAACCGAGTTGTTTTTCTCGTCGATAATAAAAAATAACTCAGCATCAACCTTATGCATTTCCTTACTTTGGTCCTGCATATAATAGTTCTCTGTTTTTAACAGGATCTGCTTGTTATTGCCTTCACTTAAAAATTTAATAAGGGCCTTATTTTTTGGTAAGCCACGATGCGCGCGTAACAAAGCAAGTCCGCCTTCGTCAATACCGGTTTTGCCTTCGGCGATGGATTTTTTAGCTTCGTTTAAAACGCCGTTAACATAATTTTTTTGAGCGTTTACCAAGCGTTCAACACGTGGTTTTAACTCATAAAACTCATGCTCATCGCCACGCGGAATCGGGCCTGATATAATTAAAGGTGTACGGGCATCATCAATTAAAACCGAGTCGACCTCATCCACCATGGCAAAGTGCAGTTTGCGCTGTACCAGTTCTTCAGGGCTGCGTGTCATATTGTCACGCAGGTAATCAAAGCCAAACTCGGCGTTGGTGCCAAAGGTTATATCGGCAAGGTAAGCGTTGCGTCGCTCTTCCGTATTTGGCTCGGTTATATCAATACAAGCTACCGATAAGCCATGAAACTCATATAAAGGCCCCATCCACTCCGAGTCGCGTCGTGCCAGGTAATCATTTACGGTTACAATGTGTACGCCTTGTCCGGCAAGGGCATTTAGGTACGCAGGCAACGTGGCTACCAGCGTTTTACCTTCACCCGTGGCCATCTCGGCTATTTTACCCTGGTGCAGTACAATACCGCCAATTAACTGTACATCATAGTGTACCATGTTCCAGGTAACTTCATTGCCTGCAGCCAACCATTTATTATGGTGTATGGCTTTATCGCCTTTAATTAATACGTTTTGTTTACGTGCGGCCAGGTTACGGTCAAAGTCGGTTGCGGTAACTTCAATAGTAGCATTTTCATTAAACCTGCGTGCGGTTTCCTTAACCACGGCAAAAGCCTCGGGCAGGATACGTAACAGTATCTCTTCTAGTTCCTTATTGCGGTCTTTTTCCAGTTTATCTAACTGGGTATAAAGTTCCACCTTTTCGCTAACCTCAATATCAAGCTTATCAGTTTGCTCTTTAATAGCCTGTATCTGGCTGTCAATTTCAGCTAACCCTTGTTTAATGGTTTCTTTAAAATCTATGGTTCTGGCTCTCAGGTCGTCATTGCTCAGTTGGCTAAGTTTGGCATATTCGGCCTTAGTTTTTTCAACTAAAGGCATTATGCTTTTAACATCCCTGTCTGATTTGCTTCCAAAAAGCTTGCTAATAAAATCTAACATATTATAATTGATATAACCCCGGTAACCTCAACAATTGCGCCATCGCATTTTTGAGGACACAATGGCAGGCAAAGGTACGATTTTTTATGATGTGCAGATGTGTTTTGATGTGCAGATATGCAAATGTGCGGATGCTTATCTAATTGTTAAAGATTTTTTAAAAACATTTTTTCATCTGCATATCCACGCATCTGCACATTAAAAAATCTGACATTAAAAAATCTGCACATCTGCATATCCGCACATCTGCACATTTACCTATCTTTGCCGCATGAACATCCTTATCCTTGGTTCGGGCGGAAGGGAAAGCGCCTTTGCCTGGAAGCTATCGCAAAGCCCAAAATGTCAAAACCTTTTTATTGCGCCCGGTAACGGGGGTACCGGTCAGTATGGTACCAACCTTAACGTCGGTGTAAATGATTTTGAAGGCATTAAACAAGCGGTTTTGGCCAACAACATTAATTTGGTATTGGTTGGCCCGGAAGAGCCGTTGGTTAGGGGCGTACATGATTTCTTTTTGGCTGATGCTGAATTGAAGAACATTCCGGTTATTGGTCCGCAAAAACAGGGCGCACAGTTGGAAGGCAGCAAGGATTTCTCCAAGCAATTTATGGCAAGGCATAATATCCCTGCCGCAAAATCCGAAACCTTTACCCGCGAAACCTTACAGGAAGGATTGGCCTATTTACCAACCATAGGGTTACCTATTGTTTTAAAAGCCGATGGATTAGCCGCCGGAAAAGGGGTTTTGATATGCCTTACTTTACAGGAAGCAGAACTGGAACTTATTGATATGCTTACCAACGCCAAGTTTGGCGCGGCAAGCTCAAAGGTTGTTGTTGAACAATTTTTACAAGGTATTGAACTATCGGTGTTTGTATTAACCGATGGTAACAACTATAAAATATTACCATCTGCAAAAGATTACAAGCGCATAGGCGAGGGGGACACCGGTTTAAATACAGGTGGCATGGGGTCGGTTTCGCCGGTACCGTTTGCTAATGAGGAGTTTTTAAATAAGGTTGAGCAGCGTATTATTATACCTACTATTGAAGGTTTAAAACAGGAAAACATACCATACAAAGGTTTTATTTTTATTGGGTTGATGAACTGCAACGGCGACCCTTACATGATTGAATACAACTGCCGCATGGGCGACCCAGAGACTGAAAGTGTAATGCCAAGAATAGAAACCGACCTGGTTGATCTGCTGTTGGGCGTTGCCGAAGGTAATTTAAATGAAACAGAACTGGTACTATCAAATAAAGTAGCGGCAACAGTGGTAATGGTTGCAGGCGGCTACCCAGGAGAATACCTTAAAAATAAGGCAATAACCGGCATTGAAAATGTTCGCGAATCGCATGTGTTCCATGCCGGTACCGGGTTGCATAATATTGATGAAGTGATAACTACCGGAGGGCGCGTTTTGGCTATAACATCATTACAGGACAACCTTTTTGATGCCTTGCAGCAAGCCACAGCCGATGCCAGCAGGATATACTATGATGGCATGTATTTCAGGAAAGATATTGGTTTTGATTTGTTATAATTACGTTAAGATTAAAGCCGGATTAGAATAATTTACAATCAATAATAAATCATAAAAGTATGCGTCTTAATTGCGAAATTGAGGCGCATTTTTTGTTGAATGTAATTAAACCTTTTGCAAGGTGTTTGTCTAATACTATAATTAGAGGAGAGCTATGAAAAAATCAATATTTTGGGGTATGATCGTATTGGTCATAGCCGGCTTATCATCCTGCACCAGTTACAACTATTATGTTGCAGGGCTTAACAGAACCAATTTAAGTAATTACCGCACCTTTGCCTGGATGCCTGTAGGCAATAATGCTAATAACAACCGCGACAACAGTATGGTTGCCGATGCTAAAATAAAGGATGCAGCTACGGATGCACTGGTGCAGAAAGGATTAAAATTACAACAAAATAACCCTGACCTGTTAATTAGTTATTCAACCCAGGTTGGCCGTGGTACCCGCACTTATTATTATCCAAGCTACGGCTATGGCGGTTTTGGCTGGGGAGGTTATCCTGGTTTTGGCTTTGGGCTTGGTTATGGCTGGGGGGGCTGGGGCGCATGGGGTTACCGCCCTTACTACTATGCTTACGGCGATCCGTTTTTATATGGAGGTGCTTTAAATATGGGCAAAGAACATTATAAGGAAGGCACCATAATTATTGACCTTATTGACCGCCGCACCAGGCAGGTTGTTTGGCGTGGGTTTGGCGTAGGCGAAGTGCACCATAATCCGCAAAAGGATATTGAGGACCTGCCTAAAGTAGTTGACGGGGTATTAGCACAATTGAGCCTTGCGCCATCATCAGCGGCACCTGCAGGTGGCAGCCGAAGACAAATAAGATATATGACCGTCCCTACCACAAGATCATTATAAATATTTAGTTAAACAAAACGGCTCCAATTTTTTGGAGCCGTTTTGTTTAAACATTAAAATTATTATTACATCATTATGCCCTTTGCATTTTTTGTTGTTTATATAAGTTATAAGTAGCAAAAAGCAATACTGCTGCAACCAATAAAATTACCCAGGTATCAATAGGGCATTGGTTGGTAGCGGCATCAATATCAACGCCCGGCAAACCGGGGCCGTCGTCACAGTCCTGTGCCTGTACAGTTGTAGCTATAAATAATAAGGTTAATAATAAACCCGGTAATTTCAAACTTTTTATACTCATTCCCCACATATATATAATACACTATAATTTACAAATTTACTGCTTGATACGATAGTATCCATAATAATGTTACCCATCTTTAAAATAATAACCTGTTACTCAAAGCAAAAGCTACAGTTTAACAAATGATGACCTCCCTACCAGTTTTTTATTACTATCATCAATAACCTGTATAAAGTACGTGCCCGGTGATAATGTGTTTACATTACCCTGCCAGTTGGTTTGTGATGTTGAAACAGTTTTAACCCTGTTGCCCGATAGGTTGGTAATAGTAATATTAAACACAGGCGAAGGGTTATTTGATGTGATAGTTAAATTTATAACCGATGAGCTTGGGTTTGGATAAACCTTAACCAGTTTACTATCCGCTGCTGATGGCGATAAAAAGTTGGCAGATACTATAATTGAATAGCTGATAGCACCGGTAATATCCTGTTGTTTTAAGCGGTAAAAATTTTGACCGTTTAAGTTTGGTGATTGATCAGTATAACTGTATAAGCCTGCACCGGTTGAAGTAGTGGTATCTATGGCTGCATAAGTTAAACCGCCATCGGTGCTGCGTTCAACAGTAAATGTTGTACCGTTAAACTCATTTTGAGTTTTCCAGGATAATTGTACGGTGTTTAAAACTTTAAGTGCCGAAAAATCAACCAACTGGTATTTGTAATTCGGGTTGATTTTGATAACCAGGCTAAACCTGCCCGATCCGTAAGTATTGGCATTTGCTACTGTAGCTGTAAAACTGTACGAAGGGTTATTTTTAATATCAACCGAATCTTTTTTGTAGGCATCTATTAAATAAATATCATATAACTGTGGTACGTTTTTAATCTCGGTAAGGTTTACCTGGTAGGTACCATCGGCACTAATATTAACATTTAAAGGTATAGTTTGCCTGGTAGCTGTATGCGGCAACTGGTTTATTGCCAAGGTTACATTATCGGCTGATTGTGTAGATATGTTTACCTTGCTTTCACCTTTATAATATTCGCCATCCTCATCCGGCACAAAGTTGGCGCTCGCATTCTTATTAAAAAACACCAATGCATCTTCTTTATCTAATGAATCCTGGAAAATCTGTATGCGGAAATATTCAATAGGCGCTGCCGTAACCGGCGCGGCAGCTAATAACAGGTTGGATGATGATACCTGGTTGCTAACTTTGTCTGTTTCGTTAAAAGTTAATGCTGCTGCAGTTGAGGTGGCTTTTACAAAAAAGCCCTGTCCGCTTGGTATAATATTAGCGCTTCCTGATGCGCCATTAAAGTTAGTGCCAACACCACTTGTACCGGCAACATAAGTAGCATATACCTTTAAAATTGGGTTATAAACCCATATAGTACTGGTAATATTTGTTTTGGTCATGCCGTCCCAGTTAATTGAACTGGCATAAGGATTACCTACCAGATTAAAGCCACGTACGCTTGTTGGTGTAGCGGCGGTATATGATAATGTTAAAGCTCCTGTAAACCACGGCTTAACTGTAATTGAACCCTGGTTTAAATAGCC
>JAICMD010000288.1 GCA_025929405.1 Mucilaginibacter sp.
GGTAAAATGTATCAGCAATAAACCAATCACTAAGCCGCCGCTGGTAATCATATCTGTAAGCAGGTGGCGGCCATCAGCTTCAATAGTTATTGATGGTAATGCTTTACCCTGTTTTATCATATAATAACCTAACGAGCCGTTTATAACGCCGGTAATACCAATAATTACGGCACCTGTAAGCAGATCATGAATTATTGTGGGATAAAATATAGCATAGGTGGCTTTTATAATAATAATTAACCCGGCTAACAGTACAAGCGTCCCCTCAATAAAAACCGAAAAGAACTCTATCTTACCATGCCCATAAGGATGATTTTCATCACGCGGCAGCGATGATAAATAGATGCTGAAAAACGCAAATGAGCTTGCAATAACATTTACTATACTTTCGGCGGCATCGGTAAGCACAAAGGTTGACGCGGTTAAAAAGTACGCACCAAACTTGGCCATTGTAAGCACAACACCCGTTACCAGCGATATAAGAATGATGTTTTTTTGTTTTTGCAAAGCGATATAAATATCGCCCAAATTTAGGAATAACAAGCCATAACTAAGCAGAAAGCATCAACCAAAAAGATAAAAGCGAAAAGTATATTTTAATGGCTTATGGCTTAGGCATATTTTCTATATTTGCCACCTGTAACAACAAAAACAAAACATGAGCGCATTAAGTAACAGGATCAACAACCTGTCCGAATCAGCAACTATTAAAATGGCCAAAATGGGCCGCGAACTTGCCGCAAAAGGCATTGATGTGATAAACCTTAGCTTCGGCGAACCGGATTTTAACACCCCTAAGCACATTAAGGAAGCTGCGAAGAAGGCCATGGATGATAACTTTACTTACTATACCCCGGTTTCCGGGTACCCTGAACTGCGTAAAGCTGTTGTAGAAAAATTAAAAAACGAAAACGGATTAGATTATGATTTTAGCCAGGTAGTTGTATCTACCGGTGCTAAACAATCAATAGCAAACGTTTTATTGTGTTTGGTTAACCCGGGCGAAGAAGTAATTATACCTACACCTTACTGGGTATCATACTCGGAGGTAGTTAAGTTAACCGAGGGTAAAAGCGTATTTATTGATACTACCGTTGAAACCGATTTTAAAATAACACCTGAGCAACTGGAAGCAGCTATTACGCCTAAAACCAAATTGTTTATGTTTTCATCGCCTTGTAACCCAACAGGCAGTGTTTACAGCAAAGCTGAGTTAGAAGGTTTAGCAAAAGTATTTGAGAAACACCCTAATATCTATATCCTTTCTGACGAGATATATGAGCATATTAACTTTGTTGACAAACACGAGTCTATTGCCCAATTTGATAGTATTAAGGATAGGGTTATCATCATCAACGGATGGTCAAAAGCGTTTGCCATGACCGGCTGGAGATTGGGTTACTCCGTATCAAACAAAGAAATTGCGGCTGCCGTTGATAAATTACAGGGCCAGGTAACTTCGGGTACTTCGTCAATTACCCAACGTGCCGGTTTAGCGGCTTACGAAGGTGGTTTAGAAAGCGTATTGGAAATGCGTGAAGCTTTCCGCAAACGCCGCGATATTGTTTATAAACTGATGAAAGAAATTGATGGACTTAAAGTAAACCTGCCTGAGGGTGCGTTTTACTTCTTCCCTGATGTTACTTCATACTTCGGCAAAAGCTATAATGGCCGCACCATTAATGATGCTGATGAACTGAGTATTTATTTATTGGAAGAAGCACACTTATCAACCGTGTGCGGCGATTCATTTGGCGACAAAAAATCAATACGTATGTCATACGCAGCTTCTGAAGAAAAACTGATTGAAGCCATGAGCCGTATTAAAGCCGCTTTAGCTAAATTGAAATAATTACTATAAACGTTATAATTAACCCCCTTTGCAAATGCAAAGGGGGTTTTTTGTTTATGATAAAACTACCGGTGTACCACTATCCGCGTCCGCGCGAGCGCGGACACCGTGGTACAAGCGTGGTACAGTTTGTCAGTTAAATAATCTACGTATTTAATTTTAAATCAATGCCTTATGGTTAAATAGTTCAAAATCTGTCTTTTTTAGCGCGGACACCCGTGGTACAAAATCTGGTACAAAATCGTCTTTCCATGCTATTGCACGGCATTTTAAGGATTTTATAGGCGGGATATTTTATACATTTGTTTAGTGAGCGATTATCTGTTGTTTATTGATACCGAAGCTAC
Organism: Mucilaginibacter sp.; assembly: GCA_025929405.1. Taxonomy (GTDB): domain Bacteria; phylum Bacteroidota; class Bacteroidia; order Sphingobacteriales; family Sphingobacteriaceae; genus Mucilaginibacter. Next base: position 2,200 of record JAICMD010000288.1, read on the forward strand.
CGACCTGCCCAAAAACTGGTCGCTCCCGTTTGATGCGCCCGGAAACTGGCCCTATGCCCTGCAAATATCATGGGTAATTTATGACAAGAACCGCACCGAAGTAAAAAGAGAAGATCATTACATCTGCATTAATGACGATGTACAAATTAGCGACGGTGCGCTAAAAGTGCATGGCATTACCAAAACCTTTTTAAAGGAACATGGCGAAGATATCAGCAATGTTTTACAACTTTTTTTGACAGATATAGCCCAATACAACCCGCTGGTTATTGGCCATTATATTAAGCTGGATTATCATGTTTTGGCAGTTGAACTTTACCGTGCTAATATTAAATACAATTTTGACGAAGTGCCACTATTTTGTACTATGATAACCAGTGGAGACATAGCTCAAAACTTTCGTAAACGGCAGTTAAAGCTGGACGAATTATACAATCTTTTATTTTATAAAGATCCGCTTAATCCGCATAACGCCATATATGACGCACTGTCGGCAGCAGATTGCTTTTTTGAATTAACCGACCGTGCTGAAATAACGCCTAAATTGATTGAAAGGCAAAACAGGCAGTCGTACCGCTGGCGCAACCCCATTGCCAAACAAAAAAGCTGGTTGCTGCCTGTAATAATATTGGCCATCGTTTGTGTAATTATCTTAGCTATCCGGAAGGTTTTATTGACCGATATAATTCCCTCCCCGGGGAGGGGTGCGGCTGTTGTCGATGTGGCAGGGAGGGGTTTATACGCTTTATTAAACCCCTCCCTACACCCTCCCGTTGAGAGGGAATCGCACATCCTCCTCCCATTTTTTAATCTTTCAAGCATTTACGGTGTAATTACATATTATATTTTATGAAAGATCGTTTGGAATTTCTGAAAACAGTAGCACCTTTTAATTTATTGCCCGACGAGGTGTTGACGGGTGTTGCCGAACAATTGCATAAAGTAAGTTACGATGCTGATAAGATTATTTATCAGCAGGAAGTTAGCAAACTAAAGGGCGTTGATATTATTTACAAAGGCCATTACGAATCCTTTTTTTATGATAATGCCCAAAATAAACACCTCGTTGAGATACACGGCCACGGCTTTTGTTATGGCGGGGTATCTATATTATTAAACCGCAGGCAATCATTACGTACTGTAATGGCTGCAAAGGGCACGGTAGTATATTTTTTGCACCGTAAAGATTTCAGGCAGCTTTGCAAAACATACGAGGATTTTTTTCAATACTTCAGTTCGGAGTTTGGCAAGCGAATGCAGAACGAGGAGTTTGTACACTTCTTTAAAAAACCCGCCACGTTTGAGGAAAGCTATATGGCGGCCGATCAGCTTTACTCGCGCAAGATTGAAAGTGTGGAGCAACGTGCTATAGTATCGTGCCCCGCCGCTACCCCCATTTATAAAGTGGCACAAACAATGGCTGCCCATAAAGTAAGCTGCCTGTTTGTTACCGATGACAATAAACAAATGATGGGGTATGTTACCGATATTACCCTGCGAGATAAGGTAATAGGCCAGCAATTTGACCCGCAGCAACCCGTTAGCGCCGTAATGGAATCGCCGGTTATAAGTGTTGATGCATCGGCTTATATTTATGAGGCAATCTTAATGATGTTTCAGACAAAAACGCGCTACCTGCTGGTTAAGAAGGGCGATGATTACGTTGGGTTTTTAAGTCGGAATAAACTACTGAGCGAGCAGGCGCAATCGCCGCTTATTTTTATACAGTCGGTTAA
>JAICMD010000048.1 GCA_025929405.1 Mucilaginibacter sp.
CTTACAGCAGTATTACCGAGTACTGTCGGTCTGCTCCAGCTAAAAGTTGTGCCGCTTACATCACTTGTGATCGCGTAGTTTAGTGTTGCGCCATTACAAATAGTTGCACTGGCTAAGCTGGTAACATGGGGTGTAGGGTTCACAGTCACAGTATAAGTAAACGGCGGCCCGTCGCAACTACCGGCAGTAGGGATGATAGTATAAACCACATCAATCGGGGCATTAGTAGTGTTGATCAGTGCTTCGGTTATGGTACTGCTGTTCCCGCTTACAGGGCTATTGCTTATGCCTGTTACCAAAGGTCTGCTCCAACTGAATGTCGCTGTGCCCGGATTGCTTGTTATGGTATAATTTTGCGCTGTATTATTACAAATAATAGCACTTGACAGGCTGTTAACTACTGGTGTCGGGTTTATAGTTACGGTAGTTTGATAAGAAACCTGGGCACAGCCGCTCGGATCTCCTGCTCCTCCAATAGTGTTAGTAACTGTGTATGTGCCTGGGATACTGTGTTGCAGATCTATTTCGCCCGTGCCTGGATTTAAAAAAACGAGACCCACAGTCGAAGTAAATACTCCCGCACTTGCACCCAGTGCAAAAGTTGGTGTCGGATCAGTCTGAAATTGGCAATACGGTCCTAAATAACTAAAAGTAGGATCAGGCGCATTAGTAATGGTAATGCTTTGGCTACTGCTATAGGTACACGGCCCATTGGTTGTAAAAGTGATGGTATAAGTGCCCGCTATACTGGTAGCCAATTTTATTTCACCTGTACTGGCAACTATATCCAACCCGCTGGATGATGCGATAAATGTGCCACCGGATGGCGCTGCAATATTTGGTATTGGATTAGTAGTAGCGCTTACACAATAAGTGCCCGATGAGTAAGTAAAGGCCGGGTTTACCGGGGCGATAACGCTTACAGTTACTGCCGTTCTTGGCCCAGTACAACCCGTGGCTGATGTAGCATCAACATAATAAGTGGTAGTGGTTGTTAAATTGAGGGTAGTATAGGTAGCGCCGGTAAAAAGCGGTGTACCGCCTGTAGCCGAAGTATACCAACGGTAAGTTCCTCCGGGCGCAGTTGCAGTTAAAGTTGCACCGTACCCCGGGCAAACTGTGGCACCCGCTGCCGTAGGTGCAACAGGCAGTGGATTAACAGTAACTGTTACCGCAGTGCGTGTGCTTGTACAGCCATTTATTGTAGTTTGTACATAATAAGTTGTGCTTGTTGTTAATGCTGTCGTGGTGTAACTGGTGCCGCTACCTAAAAGGTTGCCGCCTGATGCGCTGTCATACCAGGCATAAGTTCCGCCGGGGGCTGTTGCCGTTAATGTAGCCGTGCTGCCACTACAAATGGCCATTCCCAACGCTGTAGGCGCAGCCGGAATAGGTAATACTGTAACTGTAACGGCAGTGCGTGCGCCGGTACATCCGTTTACAGTAGCCTGCACATAATACGTCGTAGTGGTAGTAAGCACCGCCGTAGTAAAGGCGGCACCAGTAAATAGTGATGTTCCTCCTGATGATGTTGAAAACCAATCATAAGCTCCGCCCGGTGCTGTTGCCGTTAATGTAGCAGTTGAGCCATTACAGATAGTTACCCCCGAAACGGTAGGTGCCGGAGTTAAAGGGTTAACGGTTACAGTTACTGCTGCACGAGGCCCTGTACAACCCGAGGCAGATGTTGCATCAACATAATAAGTAGTGGTGGTAGTTAAACTGGACGTAGTGTAGGTATTGCCGGTAAAAAGCGGTGTGCCGCCGGTAGCCGAGCTATACCACCGATATGTTCCTCCGGGTGCCGAAGCAGACAATGTTGCGGTTGTTGCATAACATATTGTTGTGTTTGATACAGTGGGCGCAACGGGTATAGGATTTACCGTAACAGTAACGGCAGTACGTGCGCTGGTACAACCATTCACCGTGGTTTGTACATAATAGGTAGTAGTGTTTGTTAATATTGGTGTAGTATAGGTTGAACTGCTTATCAATAAATTACCGCCTGTGGGTGCATCGTACCACTGGTAATTGCCCCCCGGAGCCATAGCGGATAAGCTAACGCTGGAACCACTGCATATACTTGCACCGTTGGCTGTTGGCGCAGCAGGTGTTGGATTAATAGTTACATTAACAGCAGTACGTGAACTGACGCAGCCATTTACAGTGGTTTGAACATAATAAGTTGTATTGGCAGTTAATGCAAGTGTTGTAAATGTAGAGCCTGTACCTACATGGTTACCACCCGATGCGCTATCATACCAATCATAAGTGCCCCCGCTTGGACTATTTGCCGACAAAGTTGCACTGCTGCCATTACAGGTAGACGTTGAAGCGGCCGTAGGAGCAACAGGTATCGGATTAACTGTAACGGTTACAGGCGTACGGGTGCTTGTGCAACCGGCTGCTGATGTTACATCGACATAATAAGTAGTTGTAGTAGTTAATATTGATGTTGTATATGAGCTGCCTGTAAACAAAGGTGTTCCGCCACTGGCCGCGCTGTACCATTGATAGGTACCTCCCGGAGCGGTAGCAGTAACTGTGGCCGAACTGCCTGAACATATAGTTGCCCCGGCTGCCGTGGGTGCGGCGGGCGTAGGAGCAGCAGTTACAGTAACGCTTTGTGGTACGGGCGGACAACTGGTAACATTGTCAGAAACTGATATCGTATAAGTACCCGCGCTGGTTACATTAATTGATGGCGTAGTGGCGCCATTGCTCCATAAATAAGTATATGGCGCATTGCCGCCGGTTGCTGTTGCTGTTAAAGTGGTACTTCCGCCCGAAGCGCAAATAACTGGGCTGGCAGGTGTTATTGCCACTGTCATGGCAGGCACAGTATATACACGTACTACATCTGTGCGGCTATTAGCACAGTTACTTACCTGCCCGCTTACTTGATAATCAATATAAGCCGGTGCGCCCGCGGCAGGTGTTACACTGGTAGTGGTACAACCGGATGTGCAGCTTAAGTAAGAGTTATAATCGCCCGCGGCTCCCGGATAAATAGATTTCCACACTACCGATGAGGCACTTAACCCTGTTACCGACAAACTACCAGTGCAACCCTGTCTTAGGGTAATATCAGGAGATGCTTTTACAGAAGATGATGCAGTTATAGTATAAACAATATTAGCATTATTGCCAGGTTTACAAAAAGCCACAGTAGCCGTATTTAAGCCACTTATACAAACAGGAGTGCCTAAAGGTGTTTGAGCGCCACAATTAACGGTATACCTATCAGCATTAGATTGTTGGCTGGAAGTTATATTAAGTAAATCAGATCCGGAGTTTAACTGAACAATAAAAACAACACAATTGTTATCACCACAGTAACTGCCGCTTCTGGCTGCCTGAGCACCCGTATATGTGACCGAAATATCACTTTGTGCCGTAAGGTCAACATTAATAAAAGTCTGACATAAACCCTTTTGCAAAAAGATGAAAATTAATGAAAAGAGAATAAGTAACTTTCTTTTCATATAATGTCCTTCTTTTTTAGCTCATAAAAGAAATATATCGACGAGACCACCTTACCTTATGTTTTTCAATAAGTTTAACTTTGTTATTTATACGGGAATAAGCGAAGTAAGTTCCAAATGGACAAGTATTTCGCAAAACAATGATATTGGATGGAGTTTAGTCTTGATATTGGCGGAGATACGTTACGTTAAGCTTCGATCAGGATTGAGAATGCTTACTTAATTTTGGGTCGAAGTTTGCCTATGGTATAAAACAGCCATTTGTTTAGTAAGCAGAATGCTTACCTCATTTTGGGTCGAAGTTACGCTGTGCTAAACTTCGACCAGGAGGAGGCTAAACTTCGATCAGGGGGGGGGGTGTAAATATGGGCTGTTAGCGGAATCTAAGCCCCAATGTTATTATTTCAATATCGCTCTTTTGTCCTGATAGGTAGTTCTACGGTAAACTCGGTACCTTCATTGAGCTTGCTTTTTACTGTTACATTGCCCCCCAGGCTTTCGGCCTGCAGTTTAACCATAAACAGCCCCATGCCCTTACCTTCTACACTGGTATCAAAGCGTTTATACAAGCCAAATAATTGTTGCGCGTTTTTATCCAGATCAATACCCTTGCCATTATCTTTAAAGCATAGCTGTATTTTATCCCCCCGCATTTGGCTGCTTATTAGTATCTCGGGGTCAACATCTGCACGGCGGTATTTTATACTGTTTATAACCAGATTTTGAAAGATACTGTATAAATAACTCTTTATGCTGTAAATTTCGCTTATGGCATCAAACTGGCAATATATAGTTACATTTTTCCGGCGTATCATCCGGCTTATGCCTAACCGTATTTCTTCTAACAGTTCGGGTAATGATATTAGCACTATCTGGTCATTTATCTGCTTGCTTATTTGCAGGATGTGGTTTAGATCAATAATTACATTATCAAGGTTAATTACCGATTGCGACAGGGCCTGCAATGTTTCTTCGCTATCCATTTCGTTCAGCTCGTATCCGCTTAATAAGTTAGATAGCCCTCTGATATTTGCTACCGGTGCACGCAAATTATGCGATACGATATAAGTAAACTGCTCCAGGTCCTTATTACGCTGCACCAAATCGGCAGTCATTTTATCGCGTTCCATATCGGCCAGTTTCTTTTCCGTAATGTTCTCCAGTGTAGTAATTACGCCAATGCTTTCCTTTTGAGGGTTCATAACGCTTAACCAACGGGCTTTGTACCATTGTTCAACATCATTAATTAAGTAGCGTATCTCATACTCTATTGTTTCGCCGTTATTAACACGCTTTAGTATCTGTTTAATAAAGTTTTTTCTTTCTTTAGGAAAATAATTAAATGCGCTTGCGCCTACTTTTAATTTTTTATGAAAACTGGCAAAACCCTGTTCGCGGGCATTGGTATTAAATGATACTATTTTCAGTTCGGTATCAAACAGCAAAATAGCCTGATTGGTATTTTCAAAAACCGACCGGAGGCTGGCTTCTGATTTCACCAGCGATTCTTCGGCCTTCTTCCTGTCTGTAATATCAATATGCAATATTACAGCCCCTTTATGGGTATCATTAGCTATTGGTGATACCACTACCTGGTACCAGGTGGTTTTTTGGTTAATAAAGCAGGCATACTCTAATGTAAATTCCTTTTTAATACCCTTTACAATATCGCTTATACCTTTGGCTATTTTACTATTGTTTATCTTATCAACCCCGGTAGCTTTTTCTGATATGGCCAAATAACTGTAGCCTATACCAAAATTGGGCATACCCAGGTTGTTGTTAATAGTAAACCGTTTCCATGATTCATTAACTGCAATAATCTTTCCCTTCTCATTTATCAGCACTACATTGGGTGGCAAGGCATTTAATATGGCTGCCTGTGTTTGCGATGCTTCCAGCAGTTTAATCTGGTTTTGCTGTATTTCAATTTCGGCCATTTTACTATCGGTAACATCACGTATCACGCCATAAATGCGCTTAATAGTGCCATTGCTATCCGTAGTGGGTATTATTTTACTTTCAACCCAGCGTATATGGCCCGCTTTGTTAAAAATGCGGTATTGCACAATAACCGTTTCGCCCCGGCTAAATTTTTCAACGCTATGCTGAAACATCAGCTTATCGTCAGGGTGCATTACATCACTGCATAAATTAGGGTTGGCAATAAAATCCTCGGGTTTATAACCGTACACCGCCTCGCATGCGGGTGATATCTGAATCATTATATTATTGACCATGTCTCGCGAAAAAAACACATCATCAATAGTATTAAAAAGCATATTCAGTTCCTGGTTGGCACGTTCACGCTCGGCCTCGAGGGCATATTTCTCAATAGCATTATTAACTGCAGTGGGCAGGCGCTGCATCCTGTCCTTTAATATATAATCAGTAGCCCCGGCCTTCATTATCTCTACTGCAAACTCTTCTGATATAGTGGCAGTTATTAAAATAAACGGAATGTTTAAATGGCTGTTTTTAAGTATAACAAGCGCCTCCTGCGAATTAAATGACGGCAGCGAGTGGTCAGACAATATAATGTCGGGCTTAAATTGTTCAAGCGCGTTCTGGTAATCTTTTTTATTATCAACAACTAATTTATCAAATACCAGGTCCGAGCGTTTAAGCTCACGGTCCACCAGTTCGGCATCAGTTGGCATATCCTCCAGGTGCAGTATTTTTAGCTTTTGCGCCATATAATATTATGAATGTTGATTTATAATGAGCCAGTACAAACCCAAATCGGCCACGGCTTTAGTAAAATCAATAAAATTAACGGGTTTAACCACATAGCTATTAACACCCAGATGGTAACTGGTAATAATATCCTGCTCTTCTTTTGAAGAGGTCATGATAACTACGGGTATTGTTTTTGTTAACTGGTTTGATTTAAGCTGACGCAATACCTCAATGCCATCAACCTTCGGCATTTTAATATCCAGCAATATTAGCTTTGGCCAATTATTGGCCTGCCGGTCAGAATAATCACCACGAGAGAAAATAAAATCAAGCGCTTCGGCGCCATCCTTTACATGATGCAGCTTGTTAGCCAGGTTAACTTTTTTTAATGAGCGTATAGTTAATTCGGCATCATTTAAGTTATCCTCAACCAATAATACTTCAATTTCATTATTATTCATACCCAATTATTTATTACATGGCAAACTAAAATAAAATACCGCGCCCCTGCCGGGTTGTGATTCGGCCCACACCTTACCCTCATGTTTATCAATTATACGTTTTACCAATGCCAGGCCCACACCGGTACCTTCAAACTCGTCCATTCTGTGCAAACGCTGAAATATGCCAAAAAGCTTATCACTATACTGCATATCAAACCCAACTCCATTATCCTTAATAAAATAGGTATGACGATCATTGCCGGCAATAAAACCTATTTCAATTTCCGGGTCATCAGCTTTTGAACTGTATTTAATGGCATTACCAATTAAATTCATCCAAACCTGCTTTATCATGCTGCTATCGGCTTTGCAAGCAGGTAGTTCATCAATATTTATTTTATAATTTCCAGGTACGTTTTCAAGCAATTCGCGTGTGCATGCCGCAGCCAGTTTGTGCATGTTCACATCAAACAATTGCAGCTCTTTACGGCCCGTACGCGAAAACGTAAGCAAGTCATCAATCAATTGCCCCATTAAACGGGCATTATTGGTTATAGTATCAATTATGCGGTTACCTTCGGCGCCTAACATTTCGCCAAAGTCTTCCCTCAGCATAATGGCATAACCGTTTACTGCGCGCAGGGGTGTGCGCAGATCATGCGATACGGAGTAAGAGAAAGCCTCTAATTCCTTATTTGCGGCCTCTAACTGTGTGGTGCGCTCAATAACTTTGCGTTCAAGCGTTTCGTTTAACTGTTTAATTTCCTCTTCGGCTTTCTTTTTTTCGGTAACATCCCTAAAATTGCATACAATGGCGTTTATATTTACATCATTTGTCATGTTTGTAAAAACACATTCAAGCCATATATAATTACCATTTTTATGCCTGCTGCGATAGGTTGATATTACTGTTGTAGCCGGGTGCTTTAATAAGCCGGTTATTACACGTTCAAGCATTTCCCGGTCGTGTGGGTGGGCCAGGTCGGTAATGGTAACCGCCAACCCTTCGTTATTTTGCCAGCCATCTATCCTTTGAGACGATTTACTGCGATAAATAACATTTAATTTTTTTTCTATGAGTAAAATGCCATCATAACTATTTTCAATCAACTGCCTGAAACGGGTTTCGTTGGCAATTATTTTTTCGGTATTTTCCTTAACCCGCATTTCCAGCTCAGCATTTATAAGGGTTTTACGGTCCTCATTCTTTTTTCGCTCGGTAATATCACGGGTAACCTTGGCAAAACCTGTTAAATGCCCATCTTCGTTATAAATTGTAGTAAAAACAACGTTGGCCCAAAACAACGTACCATCTTTACGTACGCGCCATCCTTCATCCTCATGCACTCCATTTTTAAGGGCTTCGTTAAGATTAATACGTGGCACATTATTTTTTATGTCCTGTGGTGTATAAAATATAGATACGTGTTTACCTATAACCTCATCGTCGGTATAGCCTTTAATATTTTCGGCCCCTTTGTTCCAGCTTAGTATATAGCCATTAGGGTCAATCATGTATATGGCATAATCCTCTATGCGAGCCACAATAAGCTTAAAAAGCTTTCCATCCATCATCTGGATGTCAGTTAAACCAGTAGCATTGTTTGCCTGCACAGATTGTATTAATTTGAGGTTAATTGCCTAATTTTTAACACGCTACGTGTTATTAAAATTTAGTTAAAAGGGATTAATCCCCTTAAATTATAGTTTATATGGTATTTTTAAATTTATATAATTGATGAAAAAATAAAAAATAATTTGTGATTTCTTAAATTTTTAAAATAATAATTACTTATTAAGTAATAATATATTTACTTTATAAAAATATAACAATTATAATAAATTATAAATTAATATTAATTTTATCAACACAAAATTTAGATAACTTATTTTTAAACAGGGATAAATATTTATGCATTCAGAATGTCCCAAAAAAATTACAAACCAAAAACTACACTTGTAAATCAATTGATTAAACCGGGCAAACTATTTATTAAATACCTAATACTTTAAAAATTTCATTAAGTGAAAACTTTGCGCCGCAAACAAACTCGTCGGCTGCGCCATAATAAATGGTAACGGTATCGCCATCAGGCTCAACAATGTGGCCGTTGGTAAATACTACATGGCCAAAAAATCCACTTAATTCATAAGGTTCAAGCGGTTTCATAATAGGTTCAGTAGCATGGGCAATAACTTTGTACGGATCATTTATATCCAGCAAAAAAACACCCAGGCAATATTGATGTTCAATATTGGCACCGTGGTATATAGCCAGCCAGCCCTTATCGGTTTTTATAGGTGCCGCCCCTGCGCCTACCCTGGCGCTATCCCAGTTATCCGGTCGGGTTTTTATAATGCACTGATGATTGCCCCAGTGCACTCCATCAGGCGATTGTGCCAGCCATATATAGTTACCACCCAGGTCAACGCTGCTGGGGCGATGCAGGGCATAATACATACCGTTTACCTTTTCTTCAAAAATGGCGCAATCCTTATTATGCGGGGGCAATATCATGCCAAATGATTCAAAGTTTTTCCAATCGGTTGTAGTGCGCATCCCTACCCCAACGCCACTGGCAGATACGGCTGTAAATGTGAGGTAATACTTATCGTCCATTTGTGTAACACGGCAATCCTCAATTCCAAAGGTTTGCAGCATGCCTGTTCCAAACAGCTTGGGGTAGCCTTCAGGTTCCTTAAACTTCACGCCGTCTTCACTGCAAAACAGGCGCAAGTGCGATAGGGTTGTAAGGTAATCAACTCCTTTATATCTTACTACCCGCGCATCGGTAGCTATCAAGTCGGCATCATTTAAGGGTATTTCCATTATTTCAGTACCGCCCTTTTCATTAAGTATCGGGAATGATACTACAATTTCGTTTTGCAAGGGCCGCTCGGCTACTCTTACCAGTAACCATATCTTACCATCAAACTTAAAAACACCCGGGTTAAGCAGGCAGGCAATATGTAACCCCTCTGTACTTGGGGTAACATCTTTTGGCGATAACAATGGGTTTTGCGGAAAACGTTTAGCAATATCAGGCATAGCGTATAGGGTATAATATGCTTAATTAACATGCCGTGCTTAATAATTGTTTATTACTGCCAAATATTTTAAAAAGCCTTTGGTTTGTAATTAAATTATTATTTAGAGGGGTTGTTTTATTGGCTGTAAAATATTTAGCTTTACTGTAATCGATTACAAAACCAATTAAACACTATGAAAGCATCGGAATTTAACCGCCGAAAATTTATTAAAGGCACTGCTGCAGCCGCAGGTATGGCCATGTTACCCGGCCTTGCACCCGAAGCATTTGCCGATTACGGACACGGCAAAATAAAATTTATTGAAGAGGAGAAGAAACTGATAACCCCAGTCGAGCCACGCATAAAATTTGGCGTAATAGGCATTAATCACAGCCATATTAATGCTATGGTTGATGCAGTTACACGCGGGGGCGGTCAGTTTGTATCTTTTTATGCCAAAGAGCCTGAGCTGGCAGCATCGTTTGCAAGACGCTACCCGCAGGCAAAATTGGCAGCCAGCGAAAATGCAGTGCTCGAAGACCCGTCAATACAGGTTATAATGAGTTCGATAATTCCTGATGAGCGCGCTCCGCTGGGTATAAAGGTAATGCGTCATGGCAAGGATTATTTGGTAGATAAACCGGGTATAATTACCCTTGAGCAATTGGCCGAAGTACGCAAAGTGCAAAAAGAAACCAAGCGTATATATGATATAATGTATAGCGAACGCTTTGAAAACAAGGGTACAGTAAAAGCTGGCGAACTTGTAAAAAGCGGCGCAATTGGTAAAGTAATACAAACTATAGGTATTGGCCCGCACCAGATAAACCCAAGAACACGCCCCGACTGGTTTTGGGACAAAAAACGTTACGGCGGTATTATTTGCGATATTGGCTCGCACCAGTTTGATCAGTTTTTATATTTTACCGGCAGCACATCAGCCAGTGTATTATTTTCTGAGGTGGGTAACGTTAACCACCCCGAGCATCCGTTGTTTGAAGATTTTGCAGATGTGGTTGTGCGCGGCAATAATGGTATGGGTTATGTGCGTAACGACTGGTTTACGCCTGATGGCTTAGGCTCATGGGGCGATGGCCGCTTAACCATATTGGGTACCGAAGGATATATTGAGGTACGTAAAAATATTGATATTGGCCTGCCTCAAAAAGGCGGTAACCACGTTTATATGACTACCCAAAAAGAAACCCAGGTATTTGATGCCAATAACCTTGAGCTGCCTTTCGGCAAAATGTTTGTTGACGATATTGTTAACCGCACCGGAACCGCCATGACCCAGGAACATTGTTTCCTGGCTACTGAACTGGCATTAAAGGCACAAAAAAATGCACAGGTTATTCCGCTTAAACTTAAATAGAAGCCTATTATAAAGCTAAAAAAGGGATACTCATCAGGGTATCCCTTTTTAGCTTTATAATAGTATCTCCTCCCTATCAAAACATTTTAGGGTTTTATTCCTTTTAAGTACACCTTTACTTTTTAGCTATGAAACTATTGTATTATAGTATTTATTTAGTTGTATTCGCCCTTGTTTTCTTTATACCTCAAAGATCAAATGCCTATTCTATATTAACCCACGAGGCTATTATTGATGTTAGCTGGGACAAATCACTAAAACCACTGCTTAAAAAGAAATTTCCTCAAAGCACCGAAGAGGACCTTAAAGTTGCCCGTTCATACGCTTATGGCGGTACGCTTATGACTGACGTAGGTTATTCGCCATTTGGCAGTTTGCATTTTACTAACCTTGTACACTATGTACGCACCGGCGATTTTGTTGAAAACCTGCTTAATGAAGCACAAAATGTTAATGAATATGCTTATGCATTAGGCGCACTTTGCCATTATATGGCTGATAAGTACGGGCACTCTATAGGTACCAATATAGTAGTACCTATGCTTTATCATAAGGTACGCGAAAAATACGGCAATGTGGCAACTTACGAGGAAAACCATGCCGCCCATAGCCGTGTTGAAATTGCCTTTGATGTTTTACAACTTGCCAGGGGCAATTATGCTTCGCAGGCTTTTCATGATATGATTGGATTTAATGTTTCTGTACCGGTGCTTGAACGGGCCTTTTTTAAAACTTACGGACAAAACATACATGATTATTTTCCCAATATTGATAAGTCAATCAACAATTTCAGGTGGGCTGTAAACAGCCTGATGCCTACAGTTACCCGGGCCGCCTGGGTATTAAAAAAAGACGATATTAAAAAAATGCAGCCCGGCATTACTGCACGTAAATTTGAATACAGGATGCGCCGGAAAAAATACAATCAGGAATATAAAGGCGAACGGGATAAACCCAGGTTTAAAGAGCGTGTAATAGCTTTTATAATAACTATTATGCCGAAGATAGGCCCTTTTAAGGCATTCAGGTTTAAAGAGGTGGGGCCTGAGGGCGAAAAACAATTTATTAAAAGTTTTGATGCCGTTACACAGCATTATGACGAGGCCATAACAAAATTAGACAATGGAAAAATTGAATTGCCCAATGTTGACTTTGATACAGGAAAACCTACCGAATTTGGAGAATATGAACTAACCGACGAAACTTATGATGATTTGCTGCAGAAACTGGATAATGGTAAATTTATTTACCTGTCACGCCCGCTAAAGCAAAACATAGTTTCGTTTTACAGCAAGGCAGATACAACTGCATTATCCAAAAAGGATGAATCAGGATGGAAAAAAACAAGCGTGGCATTACAACACCTGCAAACGGCACATGTACTACCTGCAGATAGCCTTAAACTTGTACCATCGGTAGCTACAGGAAAAGAGAAAGAGATCAAGCAGTAAATTTCCTAACCATATTTAATATATCATTCAGGTCAAATGGTTTTTTCAAATAATCATCAGCATTGCCGGCCTCTGCAATTTCCTGTATATTGCTCACGGCCGATATCATTACTATAGGTATATGGCTGGTAGCCGGGTTTGATTTCAGCTCCTTGCTTATTTGCTGCCCGTTAACATCGCTTTTCCATTCAGTAAGCCAGTTGTCCAATAATATAAGGTCGGGTTTAAGGGTGTTTAATGATTTAAGGATCTTAGCATCTTCTGATGAGGTTACTTCATACCCCTGCTCTTCCAGCACGTATACAATGGTTTCGCGGATGTCTTTCTCATCTTCAATCACTAATATTTTTTTGGCCATGGCGTTTTGATGCAATTACAGTTATATAACAACCAATGTGGGGGGTTTTGTTTTAGTTAAAGGCTATTTTCGCTTTTTAAAACTGCAGTAATTTATTTTCAGAGTAAATTACTGCGGGAACACCAGGTTATAGCATATACGGCAACGCGGTTCATAGCTTTCCTTTTCGCCAAGTAATATTTTGTTTTTACCCGGCACCAGGCGGTACGAGTATAAGGCCGGGTTACCGCACCTAACGCAAACTGCGTGTACTTTTGTTACTGATTCGGCAATGGCCATTAATGCGGGCATAGGCCCAAAAGGGCGGCCCTTAAAATCCATATCAAGGCCCGCAATAATAACCCGCACTCCTTTATTGGCCAATTCATTGCATACATCGGGCAGTTTATCATCAAAAAATTGTGCTTCATCAATACCCACTACCTGAGCATGCCCCGCAAGCAATAATATATCTGATGATTTTTTTACTGGTATAGACTCTATCTGGTTGGCGTTATGCGATACTACCGCTTTTTCATCATAGCGCACATCCTGCTTTGGCTTAAATACTTTATAGCTTAGCCTGGCAATACGTACACGGTTTATGCGTCGCAGCAACTCCTCGGTTTTACCCGAAAACATCGAACCGCAAACCACCTCAATACTTCCACCATGCTCGGTTTTTCGTTTAAATATATCTTCGGTTAGCTGCATTCAAAAATTTTACTCCCGTCTAATATCAGCATTTTATGCTTATTTTTGGTAAGCATTTTATACAGGCACCAGTTATGATGAAGCAAAAAGAAGTATTTAATAAAATAGGCGGCATAATAAAGGAGTTGAACGACCAATATGAGTACCTGCAATCAACCCCCGAATCATTAAATGACCTTGAATTGGAACTGTTTGTTGCCAATACCCATTTTTTGGCTGACCATGCCGAAGTACTGCGTAAAATAAACATGCAAAATACCTCAGCAAAACCCATTGCCGAAAACCCTGCCAGGCATACCCAAACTTTTTTTGAACCTGTTATACGCAAAATTGAAACAGAACCTGAGCCGGAGCGCGCACCTGAAATCATAAAACATGAGTTGGAAATTGATGACAGTTGGATAGATGATGAAGAACTGCCGGATGATATTAATATTGCAGACGAAAATTTAATTGAGGAACAAGCCGAGGATGAAGAGTTAGCCGACGAATCAATAAATGATGATTTACGTATACATGAAGATTTGGCTCCTGAAATAAAACCGGCAGAAGAACCCAAAACTGCTGAACCAGCGGCCAAACAGGTTGATGATGTGTTTACCATCAATCAAAAAATATCAGCACAAATGGGTAATAAGCCCGATACGGTATTGCTGCCTATAACCGACCTCAAGCCTGCAATAACCCTGAATGATAAACTGCTTTTTGTAAAGGACCTGTTTAATGGCTACAGCCTGGCATACAGCGAAGCTATTGAAATACTTAATCGCTTTAAAAGTTTTGAAGAAGCTGATACCTTCCTGAAAAAAAACTACGTGGTAAAAAACAACTGGGATGCCAAACCGGATACTACCGCCAAGTTTTATGAGTTGCTGAAGAGAAGATATATGTAGTATCTGAGTTATGCTGTCCGCCTAAAGCGGATCAGCATCTCACATGCAAATCTATCCGTGAGATACCGAAACAAGTTGGGGGTATGACTATATCGTTACTAAGCATATATCATCCCCATCCGGTTGCTATCCAGTTTAAGCATTATAAACAGCAGGATAGTAAAGCTCCAAAGTGATGAGCCACCATAGCTCAGGAATGGCAATGGTATGCCTATTACCGGCACCAATCCTATAGTCATGCCTATATTGATCATCACATGGAAAAATATAATGGATGCCACGCCATAACAATAAATACGCGAAAATGGCGACCGCTGTCGCTCGGCTATTACAATTAAACGAAGCAATAAAAACAGGTATAAGCCCAACAGCACTACCGAGCCTGCAAAGCCCCACTCCTCGCCTACAGTGCAAAAAATAAAATCGGTGCTTTGCTCGGGCACGAAGGAGAATTTGGTTTGTGTACCGTTTAAATACCCTTTACCCCATAACTTACCGGAACCGATAGCGATTTTTGACTGCCGCAGGTTATAACCCTTTCCACGCGGATCGCTGGTTTTACCTAAAATAATATCAATACGTACTTTTTGATGCGGTTGTAAAACCTGGTTATAAATATATTTTACGCTAAAAACAAAGGCTATTGATACCAGCAAGCCAATAAGCATGGTTATAACCAGTTGCTTAAATCTTTTAAACAAAAATATAACCAGCGCGGTAAATGCTATCAGCCCGCCAATTACATAAATTGGGTTAAACAGTATGGAAGTAACAAATAAAAAGATGAAAAGCGCCGCGCCAATTAAAAACAATGGGGATAAACCCTCGCGGTATAACACAAATATAAGTGAACAAAATACCAGTGTTGACCCCATATCCGGCTGCAACATAATAAGCCCCA
>JAICMD010000045.1 GCA_025929405.1 Mucilaginibacter sp.
CTACCGATATTGCCGCCCGCGGTATTGATATTGACGAGCTTACCCATGTTATTAATTACGAAATACCTAACATCCCCGAAACTTATGTGCACCGTATCGGTCGTACGGGCAGGGCAGGGGCAAACGGTATAGCCCTTTCTTTCTGCGAATACGAGGAAATTGACTTTATAAAAGATATTCATAAGCTTATCGGTAAGCAGATACCGGTTAACGAGGCGCATCCTTACCCAATGACCCTTACTAACTTACCTATAAAACAGGAAGCGCAAAGCACACCCCAAAAAGATGCTGGCCGTAACGGCAAGCCCAAACGTGGCCGTGGTTTTGGTCGCGGCGACCGTAAAAAAAGTAATAGCCCCACCGCTGAAAATATGAGCGGGAAAAGAACAGGTGGCAAAAGGTAATATAAATTACGCCATTGCTGTTGTTAACCTTACAGCAATGGCGTAATTAATTGATTAATTAACCGCTACATCATGCCCACCGGCAGTATCATGATGGGCCGAAATAAGTTCGTCGCGGTCTGTTTTTGGTTGTTTGCGCGGTTTTTTCATATAATCATTATGATTATCTTCCTGAATTGGATCTCTGCGCATAAAACCAAAACGTTCCATTAAACTCCTGCGCATACTGCTACCTCTTTCGGTCATAAACAAATAAGCGGCTGCGCCCGCCGCCACCGAACCAATAGCTAATGAAGCTATAAGTGTAGTGTTATCGTGTTTTACAAATGGATTTTTCATAGTTTGTTTTATACCAATAAACAAGCTGTTACGTGATTGGTTCTTATTTATTGAAAATTTTTTTCTTTGAAGTTTAGTTATTTTCTAAGGTATTGGTACTGGGTAATTAATTTGTTATTGAGTCAACTTTCGGTATATTTGATTGTATATCTACCAGTTACCTGATTGTTAGCAAACCTATTAAACTCAAAATAATGAAAAAGACCTATTTATTTGTTGCAGCCGCAATGGCAGGAGTATTGCTTTTTGCCGGCGTAAGCCTTAAACCAACAGCCCCGTATGGTTTCATAAAAGGCACTCCTCAAATTAAATCTATCACCTCGTTAACTTTTGGTCCAACGGGTGTGTTATTCATTGGCGATTCGCAAGGTGCGGCTATATTTGCTGTTGATACCAAGGATACCCAAAAAGCTGATGCAAAGGCTTATGATGTACAAGGCATTGATGCAAAAATTGCCGAATCTTTAGGTACTACTAAAGAAAGTATAAATATTACTGACATAGCGGTTAACCCGGTTTCAAAAAAATTATACATCGCCGTAAAAAATACCGATGGCACACCATTGCTGCTTACCTTAAACAGCAACAATCAAATTCAGAATGTTTCTTTAAAGAATGTCGAGTTTTCAACCGTAGCCTTAAATGATGCGCCGCCTGCACCTGCTGATGCGACAGACCGCAATGCCAACCAAAAACGTGTATCATCCATATCAGATATGGAATATGCCGATGGTAAATTAATGGTTAGTGGTTTAAGCAACAAAGAGTTCAGTTCATCATTTCGTGCTATAAATTTTCCATTTACAGGTAAACAGGAAGATGAAGCGTCACTGGAAATGTACCATACTTCGCACGGCAGATACGAAACCACATCACCTATACGCACCTTTAGCACTACCACTATTGATGGTAAAAAATACGTTGTGGCCAGCTATACCTGTACACCGTTGGTGCTTTTTGCCATGGACGAGTTAAAACCCGGTGCACATGTTAAGGGCCGTACCATTGCTGAAATGGGCAATATGAATACCCCATCAGATATGATATGGTTAAAAGAGAACGGGCAAAATTACCTTGTAATGGCTAACACTGCCAGGCCTGCAGTTAAGGTAAGTTATGATGATATTAAAAATTTTCAGGGGTCATTAACGCAGCCGGTGCCGGGATCAGGCGGCACCAACTTTACCAAATTACCTTACGAAAAGATATTACAAATAGATAAATTGGATGATAACCGTGCTGTAGTAATACAACGCAAAGCTAATGGTAGTGTTGACCTTTGGACTTCAGATGGTAAAAACATATAATTTAAAGTTTATAAAAAACACCAGGTTATACATTATGTACGGCCTGGTGTTTTTTTTATTGGCTGCCTGTAAACAATCAACGCCCGATAAGGTACAGCTTGTTTGGAAGGAAGGCGTTGCCACAGGCATAACCATACCTAAACATTTGCTAATTGGCACAGGTACTGATAATTTAAAAGTTAAACTGGCTGCAGGCAATGCAAGCATATTGGGCAATTTTACTGCAAGTGATGAGGTGATAAAGTTTGAGCCGCTTATTGCTTTAACTCCCGGACTTAGTTACAATATATTTGAAGGTGATAAAGAAATTGGCAATGTAATGGTACCGGTTGATAATCTGGAGAAAAGGCCGCAGGTAACTGCCATCTATCCGCAGGTAGATACTTTGCCGGAGAATGCTTTGAAATTTTATATCCAATTTTCAAAACCAATGCGTACGGGAAATGCTTTGGATTATATTGCATTATTAGATGGAAAGGACACATTAAAAAATGTTTTTTTAAGCCTACAGCCCGAACTTTGGGATACCACCGGTAAAGTGCTAACCCTATGGCTTGACCCCGGCCGAATAAAACGCGGCCTGGTGCTTAACCGCCAGTTGGGTAATCCACTTAAAACAAAGGATAAATATACATTAGTGGTATCACCGGGATGGAAGGACAGTAAAGGTTTTAAGCTAACAAAACCGTATACCAAACAATTTGTGGCCGGGCCACGGGATAACGAGGTTCCTGATATTAATAAATGGAAATTTGATGTGCCGGTAGCCGGCAGCAAATCAACCTTGATGATAGAATTGAATAAGCCGTTGGACCATTTTTTATTGTTAGAATGTTTAATCGTACTGGATGCTAAAGGCAAAGCTGTTAATGGCTATGTAAGTGCCGGTTACAACGACCGAGAGCTGCAATTTTCGCCCCACGAAGCCTGGACAGCACAGCGATATACCCTGCGTGTTAACGCCAAACTGGAAGACCTGGCAGGCAATAACCTTAACCGGGTTTTTGATCGTGATATCACTAAAGAGGTAAAAAAGGACAACCAATACTACTACCGCGGGTTTGAAATTAAACCTTAGCCGCGATTTAATGTTTATATAACCGTATATTTGATAAGGTTATATGATACAAAAATCGAGTTTTAAGTTTATTGTTTGCTTTTTCCTCACTTCGCTACTATTTGTTACCAACACACATGCGCAATACAACTGGAAACTTGATGTCGAAAAAGAGGGTATAAAAATTTATACCAGCAATGTATCTGATTCAAAAATAAAAGCCTTAAAGGTTGAGTGTAATTTTCAGGCCTCGCTTATGCAGCTTACCGCTGTGCTTATGGATATTAAAAATGCGCCCGAGTGGGTGTATGCTACAAAATCATGTGTATTATTAAAACAGCCGTCTCCGTCTGAATTATATTATTACTCAGAAGTTAAGCTGCCCTGGCCCGTGCAGAACCGCGATTTTGTATGCCATTTATCTGTTATACAAAACCCCGAAACCAAAGTTATTACTATTGATGGTCCTGCTATAAATGGCATGGTGCCGGTTAAAGATGGTATAATAAGAGTTGACCATTCAAAAGGGAGGTGGATGCTTATTCCAATTAGTAAGGATGAAACCAAAATAGAATACATCCTGCAAACTGATCCAGGAGGTACCATTCCTGCCTGGATAGTAAACCTCTTTGCCTCCGAAGGGCCAATGCAAAGCTTTAAAAAGCTAAAGCTGCAACTGCAGAAACCAGTTTATAAAAATGTAAGTCTATCGTACGTAAAAAATTAATCAGTTTAATTTATTTAATTGTCATCGAGCGTATGTGAGAAATCTTAAACGCGTAACAATAGTGCGTCTAAGATTTCTCCTCGTTGCCTCGTTCTATGACACGGTGTGTTTTATTTCAAATAAATTTTGATTTATAAATTTTACATTTATATTTGCAGTGCACTATTAAACTAATACACTAAATCAGATGATAGAAATATCTAATTTAACATTCTGTTACGGCAACAAAACCTTATTTAACAACCTAACCTTATCATTAAAAGCGGGCCATATTTATGGTTTGCTTGGAAAGAATGGTGCGGGCAAATCAACCCTGCTTAAAAATATAGCCGGTTTGGTTTTCCCGTTAGAGGGTACCTGCACCGTAAATGGCTTCACTTCAAAAAATCGCTTGCCAAATTTTTTACAGGAACTATTTTTTGTGCCCGAGGACATTTATATGCCTGCCGTAACCGCCAAACAATTTGCCGCCAGTACCGGGCATTTTTATCCTAAGTTTGATAATAAGCAGTTTAATAATATACTCGCCGAGTTTGATGTACAGGATGATAAGCCTTTAACCCAATTATCCTTCGGTCAGCAAAAAAAGGTAGTGATAGCTTTTGGCTTATCTACCAATACATCCTTGTTAATAATGGATGAACCAACTAACGGATTGGATATACCATCAAAGGTACAGTTTCGTAAAATAATGGCCGGCGGGTTAACAGAAGATAGGTGCATCATTATTTCAACCCACCAGGTGCGCGACCTGGATAACCTGATAGATAGCCTGTTGGTACTGCATAACCAGCAAATTGTGATCAATAGTAGTATGGATGATATAGCTGATAAGGTAAACTTTGGTGTTTTACCGTCAGGGTTTACCGAATATTTATATGCCGAAGAAACTTTCTCAGGATTGCATGCCATCACCGAAAATACTGACCAGAGTTACAGCAAGGTTGATATGGAACTGCTGTTTAATGCCATAATCACTAATAATGAACAACTAATTCAAATTTTAAACAAATAAGCCATGAACAATACTTTTAATTTAAAACGATTTGGTATGCTATTTAAAAAGCATACGTTGGAACATGGCAAAACTTACCTTTTATCCGCAGGTGTATTAACAGGTTTTATGTTCATATTGCTTGGGTTCATGTCATACTCAAGTGGCGGCCATTTGTTCAATAATTTGCAAGTACCTGTTTTTGTTTTTATGATGTTAATAACCGGCGGTATATTCACTAGTATCGTTTTTAGTGATTTTGGTGATAAAAGTAAAGGTATACCGGCTTTAATGCTACCAGCCTCTCATTTTGAGAAATACCTGGTTTCCTGGTTGTATTCATATATCATTTTCCAGGTAATATATATTTGCGCATTTTATTTAATAGATAGTATAGTAGTTAACCTGGGGTATCATGACTTAGAAGTTGATAAGGTGATAAATATTTTTGATACACAAAGAAATGATTGCTGGTACGCATTTGTTATGTATGGCTTTATTCATGCTTTTGCATTCTTTGGGGCCATATTTTTCAAAAAGTTGCATTTTATTAAAACGGCTATAGCATTTTTTGCCTGCTTAATTATATTAACTCTTATTAACAAGCCCATTATCAATGCGCTTATACCTGGTGATGTTAAAAGCATACCTTTTCAGCGGTTGGATATATATGACCACGATAGATATTTTAACATGCGTCCTTCAGGTGAAATGATGAATATCTCATTCGGTGTTTTAGCTTTAGTAGTTTTGTTGCTATGGGCCACCACTTATTTGCGGTTAAAAGAAAAGGAAGTATAACCTATGAATTTTAAAGATAAAGAAGCCATATACCTGCAAATTGCCGATTACATGAGCGAGCATATTATGTTGGGCAAATGGCGACCGGATGAAAAGATACCATCTGTTAGAGAATTGGCTGCCGAACTGCAGGTAAATCCAAACACAGTTATGCGTACCTATGAGCATTTGCAAAACCAAGAAGTTATTTTTAACAAGCGGGGCTTGGGGCATTATGTAGCGCCCGATGCTATAAAAAAAATAAAGGGCCTGCGTAAAGAACGGTTTTTACAACAGGAACTGCCCGACTTTTTCCGCAGTATTTATTTGTTAGATATCAGCTTTGATGAAATGCAAAAGCGCTATGACGAATACAGATCAAAAGTTTCTCAACCTAAACCTTAACACAACATGAAAACAAGTAATAAATTATTAGCGGTAGTTGCAGCTATTATATTAATATACCTGGTAATATATGACAATGGCCTGCAAGCTGAGTATTTGAAAGGCGAATTCAGAAGCCCTTTTTACCAGATGGAACAACTTTCTTTTAAAGATTTTAACAGCGTAAGAAATAATTCTGCTGATAAAGTTGGCATACAAATTAAGAAGGGAGATAAATTCCAGGTTTGGATAAAATCTCGTTTAAAGGATAAAATGGCAGTTACCCAACAAGGTAAAACATTGGTTTTACAAATGACTAAGCAAAACGGCACCGAAATATGGGGATATGATAGTGGTGTAATAATTATATGCCCTCAATTGGATAGCTTAACAACAGTTACTGATGCCGAATCAAGTAACAGGAAGGCTGATTATAAAAATGCCTGGTATAATACTACTACAGTTATCGTCGGGTTCAATCAGCAAAAAATGATATTAAATCTAAAGAAAGTAACAGGAGTGAGCTTGGCAGGTAATCAAATTGATGATCTGGAGGCAACAGTAGGGAATAAAACAATTGGCAAAGCAAGTTTAAACATTAATGCCAGCAACCGCATTAAACAGGCAACTATACAGGTGCCCGGAAAAAGCGAGTTAATACTATCAAGCCCGGCTATTGAGAATTTTAATTACACTATTTCAGATAGTGCCAAAATTACACTAACCGGTAAGGCTTTACAGCTTTTCAAAAATCATTAATCAGTGGCCAGTGGTGAGTAGACAATGGGCATTGCAGGGTGAGTGGCCAGTATTAATATGACTACTCCCTACTCACCATTCACTACTGCCCCCTCACCATTTGCCCTTTCCGCGCCAAATCCTATCTTTGCCGATTATCATTTCGATATAATGAAGATATCATATAATTGGCTTAAAGAGTTTTTCCCGATAGCTATTGGGGCAGATAAATCACCGCAGGAGATTTCGGTAATATTAACCGGAACGGGTTTAGAGGTGGAGAGCCTGGAAAAGGTACAGGCCGTGCCCGGCGGTTTGGAGGGTTTGGTAATTGGTTACGTAAAAGAAATTGCCCAGCACCCTAATGCCGACAGGTTACGCATTACTAAAGTTGATGTAGGTACAGGCGAAGATTTACAAGTAGTGTGCGGTGCTGCCAATGTTGATGCGGGTCAGAAAGTAGTAGTAGCTACAGTAGGCACAACGGTATATCCAACTCAGGGCGAGCCATTCCAGATCAATAAATCAAAAATACGCGGCGAGATATCCGAAGGCATGATATGCGCTGAGGATGAAATAGGCCTGGGCAGCAGTCATGATGGTATTATGGTACTGCCTGCCGATGCTGTAGTTGGAACCCCTGCCAAAGAATATTTTAAGCTGAACGACGACTATATGTACGAGATAGGTTTAACGCCTAACCGTGCTGATGCTGCTTCGCATTTGGGTACAGCAAGGGACATAGCCGCATTTTTAAAGATAGGCATTACCAAGCCAGATGTTTCGGCGTTTAAGGTTGATAATACCAGCTCGCCTATTGAAGTGGTGGTTGAGAATGAGCAGGCTGCACCGCGTTATTCTGGTATTACCATTTCGGGTATTGAGGTTACAGAATCGCCGCAATGGTTAAAGGAGCGTTTGGCCGTCATTGGCGTGCGTGCTATCAATAATATTGTGGATGTAACCAATTATGTATTGCACGAGTTAGGTCAGCCATTGCATGCTTTTGATGCCGATGCTATTTCCGGTAACAAGGTGATCGTAAAAAACTGTCCTGAAGGCACCATATTTAAAACACTGGATGACGTTGATCGCAAATTGTCAGCAGATGACTTGATGATTTGCAGCGCTACCGAACCGATGTGTATTGCCGGGGTATTTGGCGGCGCAAAATCGGGCGTTAAGGAAACCACCAAAAATATATTTTTAGAGAGTGCTTATTTTAACCCGGTATCGGTACGTAAAACGGCCAAGCGCCATGGGTTAAAAACAGATGCTTCTTTCCGCTTTGAGCGCGGTACTGATCCTGATATGACGATATTTGCTTTAAAGCGTGCGGCTTTGTTAATTCAGCAGGTAGCAGGTGGTTTGGTTTCATCAAATATCATAGATCTTTACCCTAATCCGGTTACGCCATTTGAGGTTGAATTATCTTATAAAAGCACATTACGCCTTATCGGTCAGGACATCCCACACGAAGAAATAAGAAGCATTGTAAAAGCTCTGGACATTGAAGTGGTAAATGAAACTGCCGAAGGTTTATCGTTAAAAGTGCCGCCATACCGTGTTGACGTAACCCGCGAGGTGGATGTGATTGAAGATATACTGCGTATTTACGGTTACAACAATATCCATATCCCAACACAGGTAAGGGCATCACTAAGTACATCTGTTAGACCGGAAAAAGATACCGTACAAAACTTGTTATCTGATCTGCTGACTGCAAATGGTTTTAATGAGATTATGTCAAACTCGTTAACCAAATCTGCTTATTCTGATAACCTGGATACTGCGGTTAAAATATTAAACCCTTTAAGTTCCGATCTGGATGTAATGCGCCAAACCATGCTGTACTCAGGCTTGGAAGCTATTGCCTATAACCAAAACCGTCAAAACAGTGATGTTAAATTTTACGAGTTTGGTAAAGTTTATAAGATACAAGACGAAAAATACGTGGAAAGCCAACGTTTCGCCATCTTCATGAGCGGTGCATCAACCGTCCAGCAATGGAACCAGAAAGCGCAACAAGCATCGTTTTACAACCTTAAAGCTATTGTTGACGGCATCCTGCAAAAACTAAACATTACTGACGTAGTAATTGAAGATTGTACCTGCAAAAAAATGGCTTACGGCTTAAATTACAATCGCAATAATAAAACACTGGCTAAGTTTGGTAAGGTAGATGCTAAGGCTTTGAAAAAAGCGGATGTAGAAAAAGAAGTTTTTTACGCCGATTTTAGCTTTGATCAATTGCTGTCCATCACCAAAAAGAACAAAATTGTTTACCAGGAGGTATCCAAATTCCCGGCAGTACGGCGCGACCTGTCGATGCTGATAGATAAGGCGGTAACCTTTAATCAGCTTAAACAAATTGCCCAACGTACCGAGCGTAAGCTGTTAAAAGAGGTAGATGTATTTGACGTGTACGAAGGCGATAAATTACCGGCAGGTAAAAAGTCATACGCGTTAAGTTTTATTTTACAGGACACCGAGAAGACTTTAACTGACAAGGCTATTGATAGCATTATGCAAAAATTAATTTATAACTTAGGCAAAGAAGCAGGAGCGGAGATACGTAAGTAATTATTGAATTAATGATTTATTGATTTGTGTAATTCAATAATTCACTAATTCAATCAATCAATAATTAAAATGAGCACAGCAGCACAACTAACAAATATTATCGATAAAGCCGAACGGCTTATTGAGTTGTGTAGTGCATTACAAGAAGAAAATGACCTGCTTAAACTGGAGAACCAGTCGCTTATGGCGGCTTTGGATGCCAGTAAAGGAAAGAACACCGAGATGAACGAAAAGCTAAATGCTCTGAAACTGGCTAAATCGTTTTCGGAAACAAATGAAAAAAGTCTTGACATAAAGCAAAAAATTAACGACTTTGTGCAGGAAATAGATAAGTGCATTGTGTTATTAAAGAAATAACACATAAAGTGAACAAGCTCAAATGGGAGAAATCTCAATAAAAATAAATATTGCTGACAGATTTTACCCCTTAAAGGTGAAAATGGAGGAGGAAGAAATTATACGAAGGGCAGCTAAATTGATAAAAGATCGCATAAAGGAATATCAGGAAAATTATGCGGTTAGAGATAAACAGGATCTGCTGGCTATGAGCGTATTGCATTATGCAACATCATCATTAAAAGCAGAAAAAAGGGTTACGGTCGAGGATTCGGAAGTGGCCGAAAAGGTTTATCAGTTAGATCATTTACTGTCCGGGTTTTTCTCAAAGTAATAACGTTCTTTAAATAAGCTGAAAGCGTAAAGCTAAAAGCACAAAGCAAAAAAGCTTTCTGCTTTAGTCTTTTTGCATTAAGCTTAAAATGAGCCAAGATTTAACCGCGGTTAAATTTTATGTTTCACTATTAAAAACTTAACGCTTCAATATCAGGCGGACAAGCAAAAGGGTATGCGTTACTTCGATGTATTTAACGGCAACCCGGTCCAATAAATCTGAGAAAGAGGTTTTTAAATAATGAGCTTAAAATTTAGTTGCGGTTTTTTTATATACGTACATAACCTAAAATAATGAATTCAATTTTATACATAATTATCGGATTGCTTATAGGCGTTCCTACGGGGATAGTTGTAGGCCGCTTCCTGTTACGGAAGCTTTTTAAGGATCAGGAAGCATCGGCGCAAAATAAAGTTAAAAAGATTTTAAAGGACGCCGAAAATGATGCAGAGATACTGCGAAAAAACAAATTGCTTGAAGCTAAAGAACGCTTTTTGCAAATGAAGGCCGAGCACGAGCAAAGCATCAACAACAAGAATAATGAGATTAATCAACGCGAGAATGGTATTAAACAAAAGGAGCAATCATTAAATCAGCGTCTTGAAAATGCTACCCGTAAGGAGAACGAACTGGATAACGTGCGAAAAAACCTGGAGCGCCAAACCGAACTTGCTGTTAAAAAACAGGAGGAAGTAGAAGCAATTAAAAATCAGCACGTACAACAACTGGAAAGCATTGCAGGCCTGTCTGCCGAAGAGGCCCGTAACGAGTTGATTGATAACCTGCGCGAAGAGGCCCGTACCAAAGCCATGATACAGATAAAAGATATTGTGGACGAGGCCAAACTTACCGCCAGCAAAGAAGCTAAAAAGATCGTTATACAAACCATCCAGCGTACCGCTACCGAAAGCGCTATTGAAAATACAGTATCTATATTCAACATTGAAAATGATGAGATAAAGGGTCGTATTATTGGTCGTGAGGGTAGGAATATCCGTGCTTTGGAAGCAGCTACAGGTATTGAGATTATTGTAGATGATACGCCCGAGGCCATTATCCTTTCGGGCTTTGACCCGGTAAGGCGCGAGATAGCCCGTTTGGCTATGCATCGTTTGGTTACTGATGGACGTATACACCCGGCACGTATTGAGGAGGTAGTAGCTAAAACCAAAAAACAGATAGAGGAAGAGATAGTTGAGATTGGCGAACGTACAGTAATTGATCTGGGCATTAACGGCCTGCATCCCGAACTGATACGTATGGTTGGCCGTATGCGCTACCGTTCTTCATACGGACAGAACCTTTTGCAGCACTCGCGCGAAGTGGCAAACTTCTGCGCTACCATGGCTGCAGAACTTGGCCTGAACGTAAAACTGGCAAAACGTGCCGGCTTATTGCATGATATTGGTAAGGTACCTGATGATAACCCCGAACTGCCGCACGCAATTTTGGGTATGCAGTTGGCCGAAAAATATAAGGAGCACCCTGAAGTTTGCAACGCCATTGGCGCCCACCACGACGAGATAGAAATGACCTCGATGCTGTCACCCATAATTCAGGCTTGCGACGCAATTTCAGGTGCGCGGCCTGGTGCACGTCGTGAAGTTGTTGAAAGCTACATCAAACGCTTAAAAGAACTGGAAGACCTTGCATTATCATATCCGGGTGTTGAAAAGACATTCGCTATACAAGCAGGCCGTGAGTTAAGGGTTGTGGTAGAAAGCGAGAAGATAAGCGATGCCGATTCGGAAACATTGGCGGCTGATATTTCAAACCGTATACAAACCGAAATGACTTATCCGGGCCAGATAAAAGTTACCGTAATCAGGGAAACACGGTCGGTAGCGTTTGCTAAGTAATAAATTACGTCATGCTAAATTTATTTCAGCATCTCATACACAAAGTATGATGGGGTGCTGAAACAAGTTCAGCATGACTTTCGTTTTTATTATAATACCATGAAAACATCAACTACGCCCAAACGCCCCATTGATATTTATTTTGATAAGTATGACGAATACCATACCAATCCGGTAAACCGTATCATCAATTACATCTGCATACCGGTTGTAAGTTTTAGTATAGTAGGTTTTGTGTGGTCGTTACCATTTATGCACCTCAATTTTTTAGGTACCTATAACGGCATTTTTAACTGGGCATCTTTTTTAATTGCTTTCAGCATTTACTATTATTATCGAGCATCGCCTATATTATCTTACTTAATGTTGCTGGTGATATTTGTTTTTGCCTATAGCATAACCTTGCTTGAAGCATGGCAAAAGGCAGGAGGCATGGTATTACCGCAGGTGTGCATTGTGCTATTTGTTGCGGCCAATATTTTACAGTTGATAGGCTACCGTTTGGAAGGCAAACGCCCCATGCTGTTTTTTGATTTTAAGTTCCTGTTGATAGGCCCGCTTTGGCTGTTGAGTTTAATATTAAAGAGATTTGGTGTGAAGTATTAAAAGTTTTACCATATCGCTTTAGATATGATCCTAAAATCTTCTTAATCCAATAAATCTTAGTTAAGATTCTTTCCCAACTTCTCCATCATATCCTTTGATATATTTTCCATATCAAGTACAAGAAAGCCATCTAAAGAATCAGAGAATTTAGGATCAATATTAAAGCAGATTATTTTTGCATTAAGCGCCAAATATTGCCGAAGCAATACCGGCACTTTCGTATGATGCTTTTCAATGTCGGTTAATATATTATCCAATCCTTTAAAGCTATCGTCTCCTGCAAGCAATGTATCTGTATCAATTTTTGAAAGATCGACCCTGAACTTTTTTCTCGGCTTTACATATTTTGCCAATCCATAATCAAAATGATGCCGGTTTATATAATCAACTATTAATGATTGCGAAAATTTGGAAAAGGAATTACTGATGCTAACCGGGCCT
The DNA here is from genome assembly GCA_025929405.1 of Mucilaginibacter sp. Classification (GTDB taxonomy): domain Bacteria; phylum Bacteroidota; class Bacteroidia; order Sphingobacteriales; family Sphingobacteriaceae; genus Mucilaginibacter. Next base: position 12,890 of record JAICMD010000045.1, read on the forward strand.
ATCAAATAGCTGTAATGCGGATTATCGGTCAGGAATTTTAAAATGCCTTTCCACAGTAAAAACAGTGGTAAAGGTTTTTGCTGGTATTCTTTGCGGATAAATGAGCGGCCAAGCTCAAGACTTTTCATTAATACGGGACTGAACTCTGATTTTATTTTAAACAATTCGGCCACATAAAAGCCTTTTTTACCACGACTGTAAAATATCTCATCGCCCAAGCCAATACGGTAAGCACCAACTATCATTTTAGCTTCCGTATCCCAAATAAATAAATGGTTATAGTAAATATCGTACTCATCCAGGTCAATGGCTTTGTTGGTGCCTTCGCCAACTTCTCTGAAGGTGATCTCCCTTAAACGGCCCAATTCGCGTATTATATTAGGTATTACGGGTGTCGGTGCTACAAATACTTCATAATTTTTTTCAACCCAAATCCGATAATTTTCCCGTAAAGATTCAACTTCGTTTTCTAAAATACCCGAGCCAACGGATGATATTATTGACGAAGGCTTTTTTTTTATTTTAAACAGGTTATGTGGGTTAAAAAGCTTTTTTTCTTCTTCTAAACCTGTTCCTAATACATAGGTTTTGGTACGTAAAAAACTTAACAGTTGGTTAGTGCTGCTATGTTCCGCAATCTTTTCGGGTTGTATAGGCTTACCAATACGTACACGTATAACATGCCCTTGTTTGTTAAACAATTCAGATGGTAGCTTGGCCGTGCGCAGGGTAGGATGTATCAGGCTAAGCAAGTTAAACAATATGCCATTATTGCCATGAAAATATATGGGTACCACCGGTACTTTGGCTTTAGCAATAATTTTGCCTACTACCGGATGCCATTGCCTGTCGGTAACCTGTTGTTGCTCAATTTTAAAGGTTGATACCTCGCCAGCCGGGAAAATACCAATAGGAGTACCTTCATTAAGCAGCTTTAAGGTGTTTTTTAAACCGCTGATACTTGATGCATCATCCACATTTTCAAAAGGGTTTACGGCAATAAAATAATCGCTCAGGTTAGGGATTTTTTTCAGGATAAAATTCACCATCAACTTTGCGTCTGGCCTTACCAAACATAGCAATTTTAACAGCACCAAACCTTCAATACCGCCATAAGGGTGGTTGGCAATGGCTATAAAACTGCCTTCGGCAGGTATGTTTTTCAGGTCGGTTTCATCAAACTCAACTTCAACACCGCAACCTTTTAAAATAGCATCAATAAATTCAATGCCTTGTTTATGTTGTGCCTGTGTAAAAAGTTCATTAACCTGGTTTAGTTTCATTACCTCCATTAACAGGGAAGCCAAACCGGGCATACGCAGCTTATCTAACTTGGTTGCTTTGGCAAACTCCTCGGTGGTTATTATTTTCATATTTGTGTAGATGCAAATAAACCGAATTTTATTACTTTAACGGTTAATATTAACTTAACAATGAAAGCCGTAAAAAATTACCTGTCTGTCACCAAAAAAGAATGGAACGGTAAGGTAGTTTTAGTTATTTTAATAGCACTGGTTTTAATAGCACCTTACGTTTATCAGCAGTTACATAGGGATGCGGTAATTAACTTTAAGGATTTTGACAAGGCCGCAGCCATGCTAAAGGTTGAAAAGCCGTTAGGAAACTCCGCATTATCTGACGATAAGATCGCCAATCCCGTCATGTTTGTTTTTAATCCTAATCATTTGCCTGTTCAACAATGGAAACAATTGGGTCTAAGTGACAGGCAGATTAATACCATCAAAAATTATGAAGCCAAAGGCGGCCACTTTTATACTAAAGCTGATGTTAAAAAAATATATGCTATAACTGCCGATGATTATAAGCGTTTGGAACCTTATATTAATATTCCCGGAGATGAATATGCATCTAACAAAATAAAACCGGGTGAAGTGGTTGAGTTAAATAGTGCTGATTCGGCTAAACTTACAACATTACATGGCATAGGACCCGCATTTGCACAACGCATCATAGAATACCGCAATCGCCTGGGCGGCTTTTTAAATAAAGAGCAGCTAACGGAAGTTTATGGGGTAGATGCCCATAAGTATGCCCGGTTAAAAAATGAGGTGAATGTTAGCCCAGCACTTATTACCAAAATAAAGATCAATGAAGTTGATTTTGAGGGATTGCGGCAATTTCCTTATCTTACCAACAAACAAGCCAACGCTATTATACAATACCGCAACCAGCATGGCAATTACCAAAGCATAACCGGTTTACATAATATAATGATACTTGATGATAATATTTTGCGTAAAATTGAGCCGTATTTAGATTTTAAATGATTGAGCAGCAAATAAAAACCGCCGTACGCGATATACCGGATTTTCCGAAACCGGGCATTATATTTAAAGATATTACCCCAATACTAAAGGACCCGAAATTATGTGCAAATATTGTTGATGCCTTTTTAGAACGATTAAAATACACCCGTGTTGATGTTGTTGCAGGCGTAGAGAGCCGTGGTTTTTTATTTGGATTAACCTTAGCTACCAAATTGGGTGTGCCCTTTGTGCCGGTGCGTAAGGCCGGTAAACTGCCTTATACCATTAAGCAAC
>JAICMD010000346.1 GCA_025929405.1 Mucilaginibacter sp.
TCAGTTTTACTAAGGCCCTTCCTGTTATATGGAAGGGCCTTTTTGTTAACTTAGCTGTTATGATGAAGTCATTTAAAAAACTGCTGTTTACAAATGCCATAATATTATATGCCGTATTATCTGTTTCGGCACAAAACAATGCGCTTGCAGGTGCAGGCAGCACTTTAGCATACCCATTATTATCAAAAATATTTGATGATTATAGCCGTACATCCAAGCAAATTATCAATTACCAGGCTAATGGCTCGGGTGCGGGCATGGTACTGCTCAATCAAAAAACAATTGATTTTGCCGTTACCGATTTACCATTTAATGATAACTTCACAAAAAAGGCAGGAGGGCCTATTGTTTATATCCCTATAGCTGTAGGTACCATAGCAGTAGCTTATAATGTACCCGGCGTTAAGGCACAGCTAAAACTAAATGCAAATGTTTTAACTGCCATCTATTCAGGTAAAATAACTAAATGGAACGATGATGGTATTGCCAGGTTAAATAAAGGCACAAAGCTGCCCGCGCTTAAAATACTGGTTGCACATCGCAGCGATGAAAGTGGCAGCACAAGCATCTTTATTAAATATTTTAAGGATGATGCCAACTGGGCAAAAGCCATGGGCGGCACAATGCCAAATAAATGGCCGGTTGGTACAGGTGTAAAAAGCAATCAGGGTATTGCGGGGTTAATAAAACTTACGCCCGGTGCTATTGGCTACATAGGGTTACCTTATGCCGTTCAATATAAAATACCTGTTGCCGCTTTACAAGTTAAAAACAACTTTATTAAACCCGAAGAACCGGAATATCCGCTAACAGGCAATACGGGCATAGTGGTTTATAAACAACAGGATTATGGCAATCGCGGTATAGATAAGGCCAGGCAATTAATAAAGTTATTGCAGTTTACTGTTAGTCAGGCTCAAAAATCGGCTAAAGCTTTGTACTATCATCCATTATCAAACACAGATATCAGTAATGCTAACAAGGCAATAAGATCAATAACCTATAACGGAAAAAATTTATAAACTTTCAAATTCCTGCTGACATAGGGCTGTCATTAGCCTGTGGTTTATTTGTATCAACAAAAAACTTAAAACCATAAAAGCTATGTCAATAATTGAAATTCTGTTAAAGGAGATTGAGCAGGAAGCTCAAATTACCCGTAAAATGTTAAGTATTGTGCCTGATGACAAATACGATTGGAAACCACATCCAAAAAGTATGAGCATAAAGCAACTGGCTACCCATATTGCCGAATTACCTGGCTGGATAACTATGGCTATTACTACCGATGGGCTTGATTTTGCAGCGAATCCATATAATCCTGAAGATATCAATAACACTACTGACTTACTGGCACTCTTCGAAAAAAATTATACTGATGGCCGTGCGCAACTACAAGCTACAAACGAAGATATTTTACAGCAACCCTGGGTATTACGCAATGGCGACCAGATAATACTTAGCCAAAATAAATATGAAACGGTACGTGTATCCATAAGCCAAACTATACACCACAGAGCGCAGTTAGGGGTGTTTTTAAGATTACTGAATATTCCTATCCCCGGCAGCTACGGACCAAGTGCGGATGAAATGTAGTTTTTTAGAGTCAAGATGCAAGAATCAAGAGCCAAGATTCAAGAAGCAAGATCATTAGGTGCGTATGCAAGTTACAGTTTAGACTTACGAAGTTTAGAAAACTTCGTAAGTCTTCATTTACTTTTTATCTTATTCCTGGCTCTTGCTTCTTGTCTCTCCTCTCCAACCTATATACCTAATACCTGTTTTAACTTTACATACCCGGTTTTGCTTACCGGTATTTTAGCACCCGATTTAAGTATGGCCAGGTGGCTGTCCTTTTCATAAGGATCAATACGGGTAATTTCGGGTACGCTAACTATATAGCTGCGGTGTACGCGAACAAATTGCCGCGGATCAAGCGTCTGTTCAAAAAAGCTCATGGTTTTATTTTTAAGATACGAGCCTTCCTGCGTAAATACACTTACATAATCATCATCGGCCTGCAGATATTGCACATCGGCAACCGGGATAATTTTAACCTTGGTGCCTGTTTTAACCACAATACGTTCATGCTGCGCCGGTAATTGTGTAGCGGCAGTTTCCAGCAATTGTTCGGTTTGCTTTGATGAAGCAGCCTCTGCGCTTGCCAGATACTTTTCAATGGCCTTATTAAAACGCTCCTTGCTGAATGGTTTTAGCAGGTAGTCAACAGCATGAGCCTCAAAAGCTTTAATGGCA
>JAICMD010000047.1 GCA_025929405.1 Mucilaginibacter sp.
ATGACCGCGCACGTTATTATACCAACTTTGGGCTATCATACAACAGCAGCATTGTTAAATACGGCGATCAGAAAAACAATAATGATCTGGCATTTAATGTTAGGGCTAATGTTGACATGAATTTAACCAAATGGCTTACCGCATCAACTGATGTATCGGCCATTGTGGCTGATAACTACACCGGGAGGGGCGACTTTTGGGGTACATCGGCAACCCTGCGGCCTAACTGGTTCTCGCCGCTTGTGCCAATAAGTATGTTTGATCCCAATAACGCATCATTGCAAACTATTGCAAATACCAGCAATAATATAATAAATGGCAACTACCTTTTGGGCGGTACCTCAACCGATCAAACCAATGCTTTTGCAGATATGCTTGCAGCGGGCTATATCAAAAATAAAAACAGAACCTTTATGTTTAATATAGGCGCCAATGCTGATTTAAGCGGCATATTAAAAGGTTTATCATTTAAAACTGTGTACAGCGTGGATTATACCGACCTGTATTCAGAAGCTTATAAGGTGGGATACGCCGTATACCAACCTACGTGGACAACCGTAAACGGCGCTGATGTAATTACAGGTTTAACCAAGTTTGGCAATGATAGTAACTCAACTAACGAAACGGTTGGAAGCTCATCCTACACACAAACTATGTCGTTAAGATCGCAGTTTAATTATAACCGTACTTTTGGCACAAGCCACAATGTATCTGCAACTTTGCTGGGCTGGGGTTATCAAACACAAATATCTAATGACGCTGATCATTCGGGCAGTACGTATCACCCTGATGATAACCTAAACCTGGGCTTTCAGGCTAATTACAATTTCCGCCATAGTTATTATGTTGATTTTACGGGTAACATTGTACACTCAACCAAACTGCCCGATCAGCGCCGTAACGCGCTTTCGCCTACGGTTACCTTGGGGTGGCGGGTAAGTAACGAGAAGTTTTTTAAAGACAATGTTTCTTTTGTTGATGACTTAAAACTTACTGCATCTTATGCAAACCTGAATCAGGATATTGATATTACCGACTATTACCTTTACAGCCTTTATTATGATAATAAGGCGGGTTGGTATCAATGGCGGGATGGCGCAGCCGGCGGTTGGACTACGGGTTCAAAACGGGGCGCTAATCCAAACCTTACATTTATTAAACGCCAGGAATTTAGGGCAGGGCTGGATGCTTTATTGCTAAATAAATCACTTAGTGTTAATGCAAACTACTTTATACAAAACACTAATGGCCTGTTATCACAAGGTGCATCCTCTATTTATCCTTCTTATTTTTCTAATTATGATTACTCGTTCCTGCCTTATGTAAACTATAATAATGACAGGCGTTCGGGAGTAGATTTTGCAGTAAACTATAATAAAAGAGCCGGTGATTTTGCTTATTCAGTAGGTGTTTCGGGCATGTTTTTATCAACCAAAGCATTACGTCGCGATGAGCTTTATTTAGATAGTTACCAAAACCGTGCAGGCCAGTCTCTTGATGCCAGTTGGGGCTATATAAGCCAGGGCTTTTTTACAGATCAGAATGATATTAATACCCATGCCAAACAATCATTTGGCGAAGTTAAACCGGGTGATATTAAATATCAGGACGTAAATAATGACGGCGTTATTGACACGCGCGACCAGGTTAACCTGGGTAGCAGCGGCGCATCGGCACCACCGTTTACCTTTGGTATAAATGTTACGCTCAAATATAAAAACTTCACATTTTTTGCATTGGGCCGTGGTAATACAGGCGCTGTTGCGTTTAAAAACTCCTCTTATTATTGGGTAAAAGGAGCAAGCAAGTACTCTGATGTAGTTTTGGGCCGCTGGACACCCGAAACGCAAAATACGGCTACTTACCCACGTTTAACCACAACTGATAATAGTAATAATTTTCAAAACTCTACCTTCTGGATGTATAAAACCAACCGTTTTGATTTAACGAGGGTGCAGCTTACTTATGATTTTAAAGGTAAATTCCTGCAAAAATCAGCCATACACGCACTTAGTGTGTACATAAACGGAGATAACTTACTTACTATATCAGGAAATAGAAAATTGATGGAAACTAATATAGGAGCAGCCCCTCAATACAGGTTTTATAACCTTGGGGTAAAAGCAGCTTTTTAGTAACTACTAAAGTGTAATAATCATGAAAAAACATATTCTATTAATTTTAATAAGCATTGTTCCGTTTGTAAGCTGTAAGAAGATTCTTGATCCGGCTGAGGAAAATTTGAAGAACCTGGAGCAAATGTATACGGATGCAAGTTATGCACAGGGTTTCCTGGTTAACGCGTATCGTACAATACCTACCTATTATGATAATAGCGATTATGCTACTGACGATGCCGTAACCAATCAAAAAAGTAATAATTATTTAAAAGTTGCTACCGGCTCGTGGTCATCGCAAAACAACCCGTTTGACGAATGGAAACCGGCGTATGGTGCCATACAGTACCTTAATTTGTTTCTTGAAAATGTTGATAAGGTAAAATGGGCCGATGATCCGCAGGCTGCTAAACTGTTTGCCATGCGAATGAAAGGCGAGGCATACGGATTACGCGGGCTATTTACCTATTACTTATTGCGAAACCACGCGGGTTTTTCAAGCTCGGGCCAGTTGCTGGGTGTACCTGCAATTACCAGTTTTCAAACAGCAACATCAAACTTCAACGTAAACCGCGCCACTTTTGAAAATTCAGTGAAACAGGTTTATGCAGATTTAGATAGTGCAGAAGCAAACTTGCCGCTTGAGTATAAGGATATTGCCTCGGACGCGGCCATACCAACCCGCTTTTTAAAAGCAACCAACAGAAAGGAAGTATATAACAGGGTAATGGGGCAATATGCCAGCCAGTTATTTAATGGTTTAATAGCCAAGTCATTTCGTGCCCGAACTGCTTTGCTGGCTGCCAGCCCGGCTTTTCAGGATGCTTCTAACAGCGCAACCTGGGCAAAGGCTGCTGATTATGCCGCTGATATAATTGATTACAAAGGTGGTGTTGCTGCCTTGCCGGCTAATGGCGGCACTTATTACGCAAATACCAGCGAGATTGACGGGCTTAGCCAGGGTAACAATCCTTCTGAAATAATCTGGAGGGAGAATTTATCTACCAATAATGGCGATCAGGAAGCTCAAAACTTCCCACCATCATTGTTTGGAACAGGTTTTATGAATCCTACTCAAAATTTAGTGGATGCTTTCCCGATGGCAAACGGGTATCCTATTGGTAATGCCAACAGCAATTATAACTCTATCAGCCCTTTTGCAGGCAGAGACCCGCGTTTGGCTAAATACATTATATATAATGGAAGCACCGAAGGAGTTTCAAATAAAGCTATTTTCACAGGCAGCGCCTCAGGCACTGATGATGGAATTAATGTTAAAGAAACATCTACACGTACCGGTTACTATATGAAAAAGCGTTTACGTATGGATGTTAACCGCAACCCTTCAACATTAAGCGGTAAAACACATTATACGCCACGCATCAGGTATACCGAGATGTATTTGGCCTACGCTGAAGCAGCTAACGAGGCTTTTGGGCCAACCGGAACCGGTACCCACAGTTATTCGGCCTATGATGTAATTAAAGCTATCAGGAAAAGAGCCGGTGTTGGTACTACCAATGGCGATCCGTACCTGGAAGAATGCAAGGGCGATAAGGATAAAATGCGTGCTTTGATACATAATGAGCGTCGTTTGGAATTATGCTTTGAAAGTTTCCGTTTCTGGGATTTAAGACGCTGGAAAGATAACCTGAACGAAACAGCAAAAGGGTTAGATATTAATGGTGCCAATTTCCGCTTTTTTGATGTAGAAAACCGTACCTATCAAAGTTATATGTACTATGGCCCCATTCCATACTCAGAGGTGCTTAAATACAGCAACATAGCACAAAACAAAGGATGGTAATAACTAATGAATTAAATTTTTAATCAATCATGCAAACTAAAAAAATATTTTTTGGGCTATTACTAACAGCTTCGGTTTTAGCATCATGTAAAAACAATGATATTGTTTATCCGGATTTTGAGTATACAAGTACCTATTTTGCTAACTCATATCCTGCCCGCACTGTTGAGCTTGGTGAAGACCTGTTTGTTGACAATAGCATTGATAATCAACATAAAATTTCAATTAAGGCAACTATTGGCGGTACCCGCGATAACAAAAAAAATGTAGTAATAGATTTTAAGGTAGATGAGACATTATGCGATGGTTTATATTTTGCCAGCAACAACGTAAAAATTGAACCAATGCCGGCCAACTATTATCATTTGGCATCTAATCAGATCACAATTGCCCCGGGAAGTATATTGGGAGGGGTAGATGTACAATTAACCGATGATTTTTTTGCCGATCCAAAATCTCTTCAAAACAACTACGTTATTCCGCTGGTAATGACTAAAGCTACAGGTGTTGATTCAATACTTAAAGGCTCGCCATTGATAGCTAATCCAAACCGTGCTATAGATGCAAACTGGAGCGTTAAGCCTTTAGATTACGTTTTATATGCGGTTAAATACATAAACCCGTGGGATGCAAACTATTTAAGAAGAGGCAAAGACGTAATTACCAAAGCTGATGGTTCAACAAGCACTGCTGTACGTAACAATGGCTATGTTGAAAAGGATGCTGTTGTAAAAACATCAACAGCATCGCTTAAAACAGATTTGCTGCCATTAAGTATATTAAACAGCAGCGGACAAACTGTTCCATATACATTGGTGCTTACTTTTGCCGGCGACGGAACGTGTACCGTAAGCAGTAATAACACAACTGATTTTGATATAACCGGTACAGGTAAATTTGTATCAAAAGGAGAAAAAAATAGCTTTGGAGGAAGCGACAGGGATGCGCTTTACTTAGACTATAATGTTAATTTCAAAAAACTAAACCTTAAATACACAACTAAAGATACCCTGGTGGTGCGCGACAGGGGAGTAAAGCCGGAATATTTTACTGTGGTTAAAAAATAAGCTCGCAATAATATATACCTAAGTATATGTTCCGGATTTTAAATCTTTAAACCGTCTCATAATAATTTATGAGGCGGTTTTTAATACCTGATAAAAATAACCTAAACCTGCACAAAAATGAAAAGCTTACTGTTCATGTTTGCAATGATAATAGCATCCCTACAGCTATTTGCGCAGCAACCTGCAAGGAGCAGACCGGCCCCTGTTATACCACCACCATTACCCTTGCGCGAAATAAGCGGTGTGGTTAAAGATACAACAGGGCAGGGTGTTGCAGGCGCAACCGTGTTTTTAAAGTCAACCGTGGACAGTATTAAAATTGCTACTAATGAAGATGGCATTTTTGTAATTAAAAATGTAAAAATGGCAACATTTTTAATTACCGTAAGCGCAGTAGGGTATAAACCGGTAACGCGCCGGTTTCTTCAAAACGATGCGGTAAAAAGATTAGTGCTTGACCCAATAGTGATGCAGGGCGAGAACACGCTGATTAAGGAAGTTATTATTAACGGAACGCCAAGCATAATTTATAAAACTGATACTGTAGAGTACCGGGCAAGCGACTATAAAGTGAGAGAAAATGCTACTATAGACGAATTGTTAAAGAAAATGGAAGGGATGGAAGTGGGAAACGATGGCAGCCTTACTTTTCAGGGGCAATCTGTAACAAAGGCAAAGTTAAACGGAAAGGAATTTGCTGGTGGGGATGTACCCCAGGCTATTCAAAACCTGCCGGCTGATATTGTTGAAAACATACAAATAGTAGATGATTATGGCGACCAGGCTGCCCGAACAGGCGTTAAGGATGGCGACCCGCAAAAAATATTAAATATCACAACACGGGCTGATAAATCAGTAGGGCTTACCAGCCGTACTGTGCTGCAGGCAGGTAGTAATGATAGGTATAACGGCCAATTATCTATATTGCGTATTAATGCCAATCAGCAAATCAGCTTAATAGGGCGGGTGCAAAATACGGTAACCGGTATTGCAAGTTCGGGTGCCGATGGCGGTGGCCGCGGGCCTGGTGCAACAGGCGGAAGCAGCGGCGGAGGCAACCCGGGCACAAGGTTAACAGCTTCGCCATCATTTAGCTATCGCGATACATGGGCGCCTAATTTAGAAGTTTTAGGCAGCTATAATTATAATTACAATGATAACAATAGCCGAAGCGCCAGTAATGGTGTAACCTATTCAAGCAGAGGTAACGGCGAATTTATACGATCAGGAACAAGTAATTCAACATCAAAAGGGCATACTGCCAGTTTTAGAGTAGATTGGGATATCAACAAAAGGAATTACCTGCAAATAACGCCAACTTATAGCTACACCGGTTCAATAAGCAACAGTTCATCATTATCAGATGTTGTTAATTATTATAATCCAACGCAACATCAAATAACCAGTACTTTAAATAATTCAACAAGTACAAGGTCAAATTACGGCGTAACAGTATTATATCAACATATATTTGCCAAACAGGGCAGGAATATATCCATCCAAACAAGTATTAATAAGTCTGATAGTCGTTCAGACAGGGATGCAAATAACCGTTATAGGTTTTACCTGGACGAGACACAAAATTTTCTTAAAAAGGATTCTATACCTCATACCTTAGTGAGTACTACAAATATTAATACAACTTATAGAACAAGTGTAACTTATGTTGAACCTTTAAGTAAAACTTCGCGTTTGGAGGTAAATACCCAAATGCGCAGATCAAATAATGATAACGTAGCTATAACTGATACCGTTTATGCTGATGGGCATACCATACAATTATATAAACTGGATAATATTTTTAATTATACCATTACAGAGTATCGCTCATCATTAAATTTCAGATACACCGGCACAAAATACAATTTGTTGTTTGGGGTGCAAGCCATCCCTATGCAATTAAATGGCACCAAAATTAATGCGGGCAATGGTACAGATGTACATACCTCACAATCATATTTTATGGTATCGCCACGGTTAACTTTTAATTATGCATGGTCACGTACCGAACGGTTGGATGTTATTTATAATACAAGTAGTAATGAACCAAATTTTCAGCAGATACAACCTTTTGCCGACAGAACAAACCCTAATAATGTTATTATAGGAAATCCTGATTTAAAGCCATCATTAACTAATAGCCTTAATTTGCGCTATAATAATTACCTGGCAAATTCTAAATTTAATTTTTCGGTAAACCTTACCGGGTCATTTATTACTAACCAGGTTACAACCAATACTTCGCAGGTTGAAACTTTAATCATTCCAAATGATCCAACCTCTGGAAAAAAATCAATTAATGAAACTACCTACATCAATATAAACGGATCGCATAATATTTCGGGCACTTACAATATTTCTAAGCAACTGAACGATCGTAAGTACAATTTATCTTTAAACGGTGGTGTAACTTATGGCTATAATAACGCATTTAGCAACAGCATTGCTTATCATACAACCTCGTGGAATTTTAATCAACGCTTTGGGCCAAGGTTACAACCTACGGAAAATATTGAGATAAACCCTTATTTTTCCTACTTCTTAAATCGCCAATATTCAACTACGCTTAACGCAAAAGCTACTACCTTACAAACTACATCATTGGCAATTGATGGTCGTTTTTATTTTTTGAAAACCTGGCAGGTTAATTACAGCGCGTCAAAAAATTACGTTACAGGCGTAGCGGCCCAAACTACTAACCCACTGGTTATAAATGCCGGGTTTGAGAAAGAATTTGGAAGAAAAAGATTTATAACATTTACATTTAACGTATATGATATTTTTCACCAAAACTTTTTTATACAGCAAACAGTAACATCAACGGGCGTTACCAATACGCTTTCAAATACGTTGAGCAGGTATTTTATGGCTGGTATACGCCTGAATTTCCAGAAATGGAGCGGAAGACCAATGAGAAACGGTATACCGCAAGCACGAAGAGGCGATGGCAGTTTTATTGTTAACTAAGCATCAGGCTAAGGGTAAATATAAGGAGCTTTTGTATCTCACTGTTATCCCCGCGGTATTTTACTAATCCTGATGAGGTAACCAATCTGCTTTTCTTCTCGGCGAACGTAGGTATTTGTTAAGTTTTATAAATAAAATATAAAGTTTTTAACTCAAATTGCTGTAAAGTAAAAACTACATACTACTTTCGCTATCCACCGGCGATATTACAATTACACAAGGTGACACAAAAGTTTCAATAGTGGTAAACACTTTAAAGGCTACAGCCCCTGTAACCAAACAGCCATATTACGGTGGCTTTTCGGGCGAGTTTTCTATCGCTGCAGAAAAATACAGTACAAATGTTGCAGGAAAAAATGCGAAATGGGTGTTTCTGCCTGATTTAGGCAGGGCAGATGGTGATATGGGTATTGCGCCCGTATCGGCCCCAAGCACCATACCTGCTGATGCGCCCAGATTAGAATATAATATTTTCCTGGCACCAAATGACAGTACCAAAGTTTGTTTGGGCATTTTACCAACGCAGGATATTAACCCTGCACGTGGTTTAAGGATTGCTGTAGCAATTGATAACGGCCAACCCGTTATACTGGATGCGCGCAAAGGCTATGTAGATACCTTTAAAGAATATACGGCAAGTAATTTGGCGCAATCATTAGTTTTAAAGCCGTTGCCGCCGTTGGGGCCTGATTATGCTTTAGTATCGCGCAAGCAACCGCGCCGCAACGAAATATTTGATAATTTGCGCTGGCTGGATGTAAACCTGAATGCAAAACCAGGCATGCATACCTTAAAGGTTTATATGATTGACCCGGAGCTTGTACTGGAACGTATTGTTGTTAACCCCAATAACAAATATCCGAGTTACCTGGGTGCTCCGGCAGTTAAACATACAGCCGAGGTAAAATAAATAAGTGGTATAAGTTATTAGGATAAAGGTTTAAGCAACAGTTTCCTTTCCTTAGTAGTTTATACCACTAACGCAGATATTTTGGCCTTATAATCTCGCGGAGATAGCCCGCTTATGCGTTTAAATGTTCTGGAAAAGTTTGAAAGGCTTTTAAACCCGGTTAGTTCTGCAATTTCTGAGTAGGAGGTTTGGCCCGATGCTATCATGTGTTCGGCACGTTCTATGCGCTTCTCATTAATATATGCAAGTGGACGCATACCGGTATGCTGCTCAAATATTCTTGAAAAATATTCAGGGTTTTGGTTGGCTCTCTCTGCAAGGGAATTTACTGATAAAGATAAATGCAAATTAACCATCACAAAACGCATTGCATCTAAAATTTTTACGGGTATAACCTTTGGGTCTTTTTTATGGAAAACTTCGGGCAATGTAAATCTTGATAACAATTGAAGCAAGATGCCCTGTGTTTCAATAAATGCCGAAAAATTTTGATGATTATTTAATTCCTGATATTCTTTGTAGTATATATTTTTTTCGTACACCTGCGGATTATCCGACCGGTTAATTCCCCGGCCGGGATTAATAGCAATAAGTCGTTGAAAGTTTACAATGTCAATATCATGCGCTTTTACTTTTAAAACAGATCTGTTGTCAGTAAATAAGGAATCACCATCAGGCGATTCTTCAAAAAATTGCGTAAAATATTGGCTAAGATAACTTTCGCATGAGAGGTCGCATAAGGTATAACTGGGGATAAAATAAAGATAGCCGGCTTCAAGATACAGGGTTTTCATTGTGTCTGACAGCTTCCCCTCGCCTTCGTCAATATAATATATACGATGATAAGGGCTTATAACATTCCGATAGTTCCATTTATCATTTAACTTAACATAATCTGCATTTAACAGGGAAAAGCTTTGTCTTAATATGCGTTTCATAGGTTAATGATCATAAATACTTGATTGTTACTAACAAAAGTATAAAGACTTTTAAGTTTAAAGCTTTAAAACAGACTTTTTTTATAATTAAAAACGCAGATTTTGTTAAAAAAAGTCTGTTATGGTTTAAAATCGGTACAACGTGGTATGTACTTTTGAAGAGAAAGGCCAATGCCAAATTAGTATTCATAACCAATTATTACATACTGTTATAATCTGATTAGAGTCGTTATTTAAGAACGATTATTTATTAGGCGGCTCGTGTGATCTTGACATTTGTTGCTAATAGACAGTCTTTTATAGCCTGTGCTGCATTTTTTATGGCCTATAAACAACTGATGATTTTAATATCTATAATGACTATATGAAACGTTATTGTTTTGCACTTGATTTAAAAGATGATAAAAAACTAATTGCCGAATATGAATCATGGCATCGCGCAGAAAACGGATGGCCTGAGATTAAGAAAAGTATTGTAGATGCACATGTTATTAACATGGAAATATATCGTACAGGGAACAGGCTAATGATGATAATGGAGGTAGATGATGATTTTTCATTAGCTCATAAAGCCATTATGGATACTGATAATCCAAAAGTTCGTGAATGGGAGCAGTTAATGGATAAGTTTCAACAGCCATTACCATGGGCAAAAGATGGTGAAAAATGGGTGCCTATGCATCAAATTTATCATCTTCATTCAAATGAAATAGTAAATGAAGATAATTCTTAATATGAAAAAAGTACTACTTATACTTCTTAGCCTCATATTCAGTAATGCGTTTGGCCAACAGTTAGAGCGATTGGCCCCGGTAAGGCAAAAAATAAATATTAACAGGGAATGGAAATTTAAGTTGGGCGATTACAATGGTGCCAATCAAACCGGCTATAATGATAAGGGTTGGAACAATGTTAATCTTCCGCATAATTTTAGCATTCCCTACTTCCAAACGTCGCAATGGTACACTGGGTATGGCTGGTATCGTAAATACTTTGATGTTCCGGCTCAATGGAAGGGTAAGCGTGTATTTATTGAGTTTGAAGCCGCTTTTCGCGATGCTCAGATTTTTGTGAATGACCAGGAAATAGGCAGGCATCAGGGCGGTTACACCGGTTTTTCTTTTGATATTACCGATAAACTAAAACACGGCCGCAATGTATTGGCTGTCCGGTTAAACAATAACTACAGCAGAAGTTTGGCGCCGCGTAATGGCGACCATAATTTTACTGGCGGTATTTACCGCGATGTTTACCTTGTAATAACTAATCCGGTACATGTTACCTGGTATGGCAGTTATGTAACTACTCCTAAGGTTTCAGATTCAAACGGTAACGTTAATATTAAAACCGAGATTAAGAATGATGGTACAGAAAATAAAAGCTACGGCGTAAAAACTGATATAATTGACCCGGCAGGAAAAATTGTGAGTACAGTATTTTCCAGCCAGAAGGTTAATTCAAAATCAACCGTTGTTTTTGATCAGACAACGCAGCCCATCAACAAGCCAAAGCTTTGGCACCCCGACCATCCTTACCTGTATAAGGCAGTGAGCCGGATTTTAGATGGAAAAAAGGTTCTTGACCAGTACGAAACCAAATTTGGTTTCAGATGGATGAAATGGACCGCCGATAGCGGATTTTTTCTGAATGGTAAGCATTATTATTTTAAGGGAGCAAATGTACATCAGGATCATGCCGGCTGGGCCAATGCGGTTACCAATGCAGCTATTAAACGCGATGTGCAAATGATAAAGGATTGCGGCATGGATTTTATACGCGGATCGCATTATCCGCATGACCCTGCATTTTCAGAAGCGTGCGATAGTTTGGGCGTTTTGCTTTGGGAAGAGAATGACTTTTGGGGTTCGGGCGGAACACAGCGCGAAACCGATAACTGGTATGAAGGCGGAGGATCATATCCTGCCAATGTTGAGGACCAGGCCCCTTTTGAAGCAAGTGTAAAATCTGATCTGCGCGAAATGATACGTATACATCGTAATCACCCCTCTATAATTGTTTGGAGCATGTGTAATGAGCCGTATTTTAGCGCCCGGAGCACACTGCCAAAGGTTAGGGAGTTTTTAAAAGAATTAACCAAGCTTACCCATCAGTTAGACCCTTCAAGAATGGTAGGCATAGGGGGTACGCAAAGAGGCGATATTGACAAACTGGGTGATATTGCAGGTTATAATGGTGATGGTGCAAGGTTATTTATAAATCCCGGTATACCAAATGTAGTTACCGAATATGGTTCTACTATATCCATCCGTCCCGGCAAATATGAACCTGGCTTTGGCGATTTGCAGAAGGAAAAATTTGCCTGGCGCAGCGGCGAAGCCTTATGGTGTGCCTTTGATTATGGCACACGTGCCGGTGATTTTGGTAAAATGGGTATGATTGATTATTTCAGGATGCCTAAAAATATGTATTACTGGTATCGTAATGAATACAAACATATTCCCCCGCCAGAGGCAGCTAAAGAGGGGATAGCCGCTAAACTATTATTAACTGCTAATAAAAATACTATTATAGGTACTAACGGTACCGACGACGTAAAACTAATAGTTACTGTTGCCGATAAAGACGGTAAGCCGCTAAGTAATTCGCCCGATGTTACTTTAAAGATTGTATCAGGGCCGGGAGAGTTTCCAACCGGAAGCAATATAACATTCGGCAACAAATCTGATATTTATATACGTGATGGTAAAGCGGCAATAGAATTTCGATCATATAATGGTGGAAAGACAGTTATTGAGGCGACTTCCACGGGTTTAAAAAGCGGGATAATAACTATTGAAACCAAAGGGTTGCCTTTATATAAGCAAGGTATTACCGCCAAGGTTGAAGAACGCCCGTATGTACGCTATGTTATTGCAAAGCCAACAACTGTTAATGCTACCGTTAATATTGCCTATCAAAAACCTACCCGGGCAAGCAGCGAAGCCGAAGGGAAATCGGCCAACAAAGCTAATGACCGCGATACCACCTCTGCCTGGCAAGCCAAACCAACAGAAACTGTTAAATGGTGGCAGGTAGATATGGAAAATTTATATACCGTATCTGAAATCAGGCTGCAGTTTCCACGCGCTAATGCCAGTACTTATAAAATTGAATTGTCTAAAGATAACCAAACCTGGGAGCCTATAATAAACCCTATTGTAATAGGTGATAACGAAACAAAATTAACCCGAACTACAAACAGCAATATAGTTGGCCGCTTTTTGCGGATAACTTTTACAGATAGCGCTGATAAGCCTGTATCATTAAATGAAGTGGAGATTTATGGCAAGCCGGTTAACTAATTAAAAGTATAACAGGGAATTGACGTTAACCGGGGTTTTAAGAAATAGAATGTTGAATGGATAATATATTTATGAAAACAAGAAACATTGAAAGAATACCCGGCTTAATGATGCGTTCTGTTTCAATTATTGTATTGATATTGCTTTTATCGGATACGGCCATACAAGCACAATCGGTACTTAAACTTTGGTATAATAAACCTGCTTCACAATGGACCGAAGCCCTGCCGGTTGGTAATGGCCATATAGGAGCAATGATTTTTGGTGGCGTGGGGGAAGAACTGATACAGCTAAATGAAAGTACGCTGTACAGCGGAGGCCCGGTTAAAAAAAACATCAATCCCGGTGCGAAACAATATCTTCCGCAGATACGCGAAGCATTGCTGAAAGAAGAGGATTATACAAAAGCCGATCAATTAGCCAGGAAAATGCAGGGGTTATATACAGAGTCGTATATGCCTTTAGGCGATATTATTATTAAACAAAATTTCGGTAGTGAAAAACCTTCTGCCTATTATCGGGATCTGGACATCCATAAAGCAATTGCCAGTACAAAGTTTACTATTAACGGCGTAGCGTATAAAAGGGAAATGTTTATATCTGCGCCATCCAATGTGTTGGTGATAAAAATTTCTGCCAACAAAAAAGGGGCGTTAAATTTTGATGTTTCATCACGTAGTCAATTGCACTACATACTGTCAGCAAACAAAACTGAGCTAATAGTAAGCGGTAAAGCTCCCGCGCATGTAGATCCCAATTATTATAATCCTGCAGGCAGGGAACATGTGATCTATGAAGACACATCAGGGTGCAATGGTATGCGTTTTCAGTACAGGATAAGACCGCTTACAAAGGATGGTAATATTCGGGTGGATACATCGGGTATTCATGTCAGCAATGCCAGCGAAGTAATGCTTTATATGACTGCGGCTACCAGTTTTAACGGTTTTGATAAATGCCCGGATAAACAGGGAAAGGATGAAAAGGCCATTTCCGAATCCTTCATGAGTAAAGCGATAAAAAAATCATATGATGAATTATTGAGCGCTCATATAAAAGACTATCAAAAATATTTCAATCGTGTATCCCTATCAATTAAAGATACAACAGGTACTAACAAAAATTCAGGCCTGCCTTCTGATGAACGGTTAAAAGCATATAGTGCAGGAGCCTATGATCCGTACGTAGAGGCTTTATATTTTCAATATGGCCGGTACTTATTGATCTCTTCCTCCAGGCCGGGTGGGCCACCTGCAAATTTGCAGGGCATCTGGAACAAAGAACTGCGGCCGCCATGGAGTGCTAACTATACCATCAATATCAACGCAGAAATGAATTATTGGCCGGCAGAGGTCACTAACCTTTCCGAGATGCATAAGCCGCTGCTTGATTGGATCAAAAGCCTTTCGGTAACCGGTACCAACACAGCCAAAGAGTTTTATGGCGCACGGGGCTGGGTTGCGCATCACAACTCCGACATCTGGGCTACCTCTAATCCGGTAGGCGATGTTGGGCAGGGTGATCCTGTGTGGGCCAACTGGGCTTTAGGAGCAGATTGGCTTTGCCAGCATTTATGGGAACATTATGCTTATACAAAAAACAAAAAATTCCTTTCCGACTATGCGTACCCAATCATGAAGCAGGCGGCACTTTTTACCTTCGATTGATTAGTAGAGGATAATAATGGCCACCTCGTTACAGCTCCTTCTGTTTCTCCTGAAAATGCCTTCAGAGATAAAAATGGAAAACGCCAAACGGTATCTATTGCCACAACTATGGATATGAGCATTATCTGGGATTTATTTACCAATCTTATTGAAGCTTCAAATGATTTAAATATAGATGCGGCATTTCGCCAAACGTTGATAGACAAACGAAAAAAGCTTTTCCCTATGCAGGTAGGCAGTAAGGGCCAGCTCCAGGAGTGGTATAAGGATTTTCAGGAAACTGAACCTCATCACCGGCATGTGTCACATTTATTTGGACTATATCCCGGCAGGCAAATTAATGCAACGGATAGCAGGCTTTTTGCTGCCTCAAAAAAAACATTGGAATTACGAGGAGATGATGGTACCGGATGGAGCAAGGGCTGGAAGATTAATTGGTGGGCAAGGTTATTAGATGGCGACCATGCATATACTTTAATAAGACAGCTTTTAAAATACACCAACTCCAGCGGAACCAATATGGTAAACGGTGGAGGTACCTACCCCAATTTTTTTGACGCACATCCGCCTTTTCAGATTGATGGAAATTTTGCGGGCACAGCAGGTATAG